>NZ_JASCXL010000020.1:0-98873 GCF_030010595.1 Streptomyces sp. CC224B
CGCGGTCGGCGGGGACCCGGCGCGGGGTCCGGGCCCGGCTCCGGCGCGGGCGGTGCGCGGGGCGGAGGCCGGGCCGGTCCGTCAGCCGGGGCGCCGCGCCGGTCCGTCGCACGGGGTGGGGGCGCGTGCGCCCGCTTGACGCGCCGCGTGCGCCATACGCCCAGGTGAATCGTCGGATGATCGATCGCGTGTCCGAATCGCCCGAATTGTTACTCACCAAATCGTGATCATTTCCTAAAGGCCGAGACAGGAGGTGCCGAAGAGGTCTGTGACCTTGAAACGCACGGTTCGCCCCGGCTTCATCCCCGAGCCGGCCCCGTCCCGCCACCCCCAGGAGGCCTGGTGTCCGTTCTCCTCGAGCAGCCCGCAAGCCTGGTCGCCTACCGCCCGAACAAGCCGACCGCCATGGTCGTCGTGGCCGACCCCCGTGTCCGCTCCACCGTGACCCGCCACCTGTGGGCCCTCGGGGTACGGGACGTCATCGAGGCCTCGTCCATCGCGGAGGCTCGTCCCCGCATCGGCAACCCCCGCGACATCTGCGTCGCGGACGTCCACCTTCCCGACGGCTCCGGCCTCACCCTCCTGTCCGAGACCCGCGCCGCGGGCTGGCCCAACGGACTCGCCCTCTCCGCCGCCGACGACATCGGCGCCGTGCGCAACGCCCTCGCGGGCGGCGTGAAGGGGTACGTGGTCACCGGCACCCGCACCAACCTCGGCCTGCCCACCCGGCCCGGCGCCGCGCCCATCGGCTCGGCCGCCGCCCGTATGCACCGCCGCCCCCCGGGCGCCCCGAGCCACCCGGGCGGCTACCGCGAGCTGTCGGGCCGCGAGGTGGAGGTCCTGCGGCTCGTCGCCGAGGGCCAGTCCAACAAGGCGATCGGCGTCTCGATGGGCCTGTCGGCGCTGACCGTCAAGAGCCACCTCGCCCGCATCGCCCGCAAGCTCGGGACCGGCGACCGGGCCGGGATGGTAGCGGTGGCCCTGCGCACGGGAATCATCCACTGACTGATTTACACCCCCTGGCCGCCCGTCGACGTAACGTTCCGTCGACGGGCGCCGTCCGTTCACAGATACCCTTGACAGGTGACCGACGCCCAAGAGACCGCAGCAGACAGTTCACTGCGAACCACCGGAGGCGCTCCTCCGGACGAAGGCGTCGCAGGCGTCTCCGTCGACGGGACACCCACCCCCCTGCTCGAACCGCGTGACGGCGTCCCGCCCGTCGTGGCCGACCCCGCGTCGCTCGCGCAGGTCGTCGCGGCATTTGCCGCCGGTACGGGACCCGTGGCCGTGGACGCCGAGCGCGCCTCCGGCTACCGCTACGGCCAGCGCGCCTACCTCGTCCAGCTGCGCCGCGAAGGCGCGGGGACCGCGCTCGTCGACCCCGTCGCCTGCCCCGACCTGACAAGCCTCGGCGAGGCTCTCGCCGGCACCGAGTGGGTGCTGCACGCCGCCACGCAGGACCTGCCGTGCCTGCGGGAGATAGGCATGATTCCGTCGACCGTCTTCGACACGGAGCTCGCCGGACGCCTCGCCGGGTTCCCGCGCGTCGGGCTCGGCGCGATGGTCGAGAGCGTCCTCGGCTTCGTCCTGGAGAAGGGGCACTCCGCCGTCGACTGGTCGACCCGGCCGCTGCCCGAGCCGTGGCTGCGCTACGCCGCCCTGGACGTGGAGCTCCTCGTCGACCTGCGGGACGCGCTGGAGAAGGAGCTCGACCGGCAGGGCAAGCTCGACTGGGCCCGCCAGGAGTTCGACGCCATCGCGAGCGCCCCGCCCGCGCCGCCCCGCAAGGACCCCTGGCGGCGCACCTCCGGCATGCACAAGGTGCGCCGGCGCCGCCAGATGGCGGTCGTACGCGAGCTGTGGACCGCCCGGGACCGGATCGCGCAGCGCCGTGACGTCTCGCCCGGCAAGGTGCTCAGCGACGCCGCGATCGTCGAGGCCGCGCTCGCGCTGCCCGCCAACGTCCACGCCCTGAGCGCGCTGCCCGGGTTCGGGCACCGCATGGGGCGCCGCCAGCTCGACCAGTGGCAGGCCGCCGTGGAGCGGGCGAAGGCGCTGCCCGAGGCGGAGCTGCCGCAGCCCGGCCAGGCGCTGACCGGGCCGCCGCCGCCCCGGTCCTGGGCGGACCGGGACCCGGCCGCGGCGGCGCGGCTCTCGGCGGCGCGGGCCGCCGTCTCGGAGCTGGCCGAGCGGTTGAACATGCCGCAGGAGAATCTGATCACTCCGGACACGGTGCGGCGGGTGTGCTGGGAGCCTCCGGCTCAGGTGAGCGTGGAGTCCGTCGCGGACGCGCTGGCCGCGCACGGCGCCCGCCCCTGGCAGATCGCCCAGGTGGCCCCCGCCCTCACCACCGCCCTGACCTGACCTGCCCCGGGGCCTCTCCCACACCTGGCGGGGCTGGGGCGCACCCGCGGCGGGTCTTCCCGCCCCTCACCCGAATCGCCCCGGCTCCGCAGGCCCGGCCCCGACGCGGAGCGCCGCACGTGGCGCCCCACAGTGCCCGCCGCTACCGCGGCGGGACTTTCCCACCCACCCGAATCTCCCAGCCTCGCAAGCGCGGCCCGGAGCGAAGCACCGTGCACGGGGGCGTGCGCCCCGCCCACCGCCCAAGCCCTCTGCCCCCGTGCCCGAGCCCAACGGCCACCACGCGCCCCCACCGGGCGGGGGCCGGAGGCCGGCCCTCCCCTGCTTGCGCGACGTGGCCGCGCCCCGCGAGGCGCAGCAGACAGGGCTTGCTGTGGGCAGTCGTCCCGCAGGGCGGGACGGGTGGGCACAGCCGCAGGTGCCGCCCCGCCGTTGCACGCGGCCCTGCGCGCGGCGCGGCAAGCCCACCCCGCGCGGTGTGGCCGGGCCCTCGAGCCATCGCGGTACGGGGCCGGGCCGGGGACAGGGGCCCGGGAGGACAGGGAGGCGGGCGACCGGGGTGAGGGATATGTGACGCGGACCTCTTCGGGGCTGCCCTTGGCCTACTAGTTACCGGTAAGTAGCATGGGCCGAGGAAGCGCGCCGCAGGCGCACCGCACCCTGGAGGAGAGCCATCGTGCCTCGTACCGTCAGGGACGTCGTCTTCGTCGACGGCGTCCGCACCCCGTTCGGCAAGGCGGGCCCGAAGGGCATCTACCACGAGACCCGCGCCGACGACCTGATCGTGAAGTCGATCCGGGAGCTGCTGCGCCGCAACCCGGGCCTGGACCCCGCCAAGATCGACGAGGTCGCCGTCGCCGCCACCACGCAGATCGGCGACCAGGGGCTCACCCTCGGCCGTACGGCCGGGATCCTCGCGGGCCTCCCCCAGTCCGTGCCGGGCTACTCCATCGACCGGATGTGCGCGGGCGCGCTCACCGCCGTGACGACGACCGCCGGGTCGATCGCGTTCGGCGCGTACGACGCCGTGATCGCCGGTGGCGTCGAGCACATGGGCCGCCACCCGATGGGCGAGGGCGTCGACCCGAACCCCCGGTTCGTGAGCGAGAAGCTGGTCGACGAGTCCGCCCTGTTCATGGGCATGACCGCGGAGAACCTGCACGACCGCTACCCCTCCATCACCAAGCTGCGCGCCGACGAGTACGCCGTGCGCTCGCAGGAGAAGGCCGCCAAGGCGTACGCCGACGGCAAGATCCAGCAGGACCTGGTGCCGATCTCCGTGCGGCGCACCAGCCCCGAGGGCGGGGAGACCGGCTGGGGGCTCGCCACGCAGGACGAGCCGATGCGTCCGGGCACCACGCTGGAGAACCTCGCGAGCCTGAAGACGCCGTTCCGTACGCACGGCCGCGTCACCGCGGGCAACGCCGCCGGTCTCAACGACGGCGCCACCGCCTCGATCATCGCCTCCGAGGACTTCGCCCGCGAGAACGGCCTGCCGGTGAAGATGCGGCTCGTGTCGTACGCCTTCGCGGGCGTCGAGCCGGAGGTCATGGGCTACGGCCCGATCCCCGCCACCGAGAAGGCGCTCGCCAAGGCCGGGCTCTCCATCGGCGACATCGGCCTCTTCGAGATCAACGAGGCCTTCGCCGTCCAGGTGCTCGCCTTCCTTGAGCACTACGGCATCGCCGACGACGACGCGCGCGTCAACCAGTACGGCGGCGCCATCGCCTTCGGCCACCCCCTCGCCTCCTCCGGTGTCCGCCTGATGACGCAGCTCGCGCGGCAGTTCGAGGACCAGCCCGAGGTGCGTTACGGCGTCACCACCATGTGCGTCGGCTTCGGCATGGGCGCCACGGTCATCTGGGAGAACCCGCACCACAAGGACGCCGGAGGCGACAAGTGAGCACCACCACCGAACTGCTGAAGGGTGCGGCCGAGCTCTTCCCGGACGAGGTCGTCACGCAGGCGCACGTACGCCACCTCGACCTGCCCGCCGGGGCGGGGCGCTTCGCGCTCGTCACGCTCGACAACGGCTTCGACCACACCAAGCCGACCACCTTCGGCCCGCAGTCGCTCGCGAACCTGAACGCCGCGATCGACCAGGTCGAGAAGGAGGCCGCGGAGGGGTCGATCGTCGGCGTCGGCATCACCGGCAAGCCGTTCATCTTCGCCGTCGGCGCCGACCTCAAGGGCGTCGAGCTGCTCAAGCGGCACGAGGACGCGCTGGCCATCGGCAAGGGCGGGCACGACGTCTTCAAGCGGCTCTCGGGCCTGGCCGTGCCGACGTTCGCGTACTACAACGGCGCCGCCATGGGCGGTGGCGTCGAGGTCGGCCTGCACTGCACGTACCGGACCGTCTCCAAGGCGCTGCCCGCGTTCTCGCTGCCCGAGGTCTTCCTCGGCCTGGTGCCGGGCTGGGGCGGCTGCGCCCTGCTGCCGAACCTGATCGGCGCCGACCGCGCGGTTTCGGTCATCATCGAGAACTCGCTGAACCAGAACAAGCAGCTCAAGGGCCAGCAGGTCTACGAGCTCGGCATCGCCGACGCGCTCTTCGAGGGCGCGGACTTCCTGGAGCAGTCCCTGGTGTGGACCGCCTCCGTCCTCAACGGCGAGACCGAGGTCGTGCGCGCCGACGTCGACCGCGGCGAGGCCTGGGACGCGGCGGTCGCGCGCGGCCGCGCCGTCGCGGACTCCAAGGTGCACGGCGCCGCCCCGGCCGCCTACCGCGCGCTGGACATCATCGCGGCCGCGAAGGACGGCGACGCCCAGAAGGGCTTCGACGCCGAGGACACGGCCCTGGCCGACCTCATCATGGGCGGCGAACTGCGCTCCGGCATCTACGCGTTCAACCTCGTGCAGAAGCGCGCCAAGCGCCCGGCCGGCGCCCCGGACAAGAACCTGGCCCGCCCGGTCACGAAGGTCGGCGTCGTCGGCGCCGGCCTGATGGCCTCCCAGCTCGCCCTGCTCTTCCTGCGCCGCCTGGAGGTGCCGGTCGTCCTGACCGACATCGACCAGGAGCGCGTCGACAAGGGCGTCGGCTACGTCCACGCCGAGATCGACAAGCTGCTCGGCAAGGGCCGGATCAACCAGGACAAGGCCAACCGCCTCAAGGCCCTGGTCACCGGCGTCCTGGACAAGGCCGAGGGCTTCTGTGACGCGGACTTCGTCATCGAGGCCGTGTTCGAGGAGATCGGCGTCAAGCAGCAGGTGTTCGCGGAGGTCGAGGCGGTCGCCCCGGCGCACGCGATCCTCGCCACCAACACCTCCTCGCTGTCGGTCTCCGAGATGGCGTCGAAGCTGAAGCACCCCGAGCGGGTCGTCGGCTTCCACTTCTTCAACCCGGTCGCGATCCTCCCGCTCCTGGAGATCGTCCGCGGCGAGCAGACCGACGACGCCTCGCTGGCCACGGCGTTCGCCGTCGCCAAGAAGCTGAAGAAGACCGCGGTCCTGACGAAGGACGCCCCGGCGTTCGTCGTGAACCGCATCCTCACCCGCTTCATGGGCGAGATCCAGAACGTCATCGACGAGGGCACGCCGGTCGACGTGGCCGAGAAGGCCGTCGAGCCGCTCGGCCTGCCGATGTCGCCGCTGGTCCTGCTCGAACTCGTCGGCCCGGCCATCGGCCTGCACGTCTCGGAGACCCTCCACCGGGCCTTCCCGGACCGCTTCACGGTCTCCCCGAACCTGAAGGCCGTCGTCGAGGCGGGCAAGCGCGGCTTCTACGTCTACGACAGCGGCAAGCCGGAGCTGGACCCGGAGGTCGCGGCGCTGCTCAAGCAGGGCGACTCCGTCCTCACCGAGGAGCAGGTCCGCGCCCGCGTCCTGGACGCCGTCGCCCAGGAGATCGGCCTCATGCTGGACGAGGGCGTCGTCGCCGAGGCGCAGGACATCGACCTGTGCCTGATCACCGGCGCCGGCTGGCCCTTCCACCTGGGCGGCATCACGCCGTACCTGGACCGCGAGGGCGTCAGCGAGCGCGTCAACGGCAAGCGGTTCCTGGAGCAGGGCGTAGCCAGCGTCCCCGCGTGACCGCAATCCGGTGAACTGGTGAACTGGTGAACTGGTGAACTGAGGGGCCCGGCCCGCCTGTTGGCGGCCCGGGCCCCTTGCCGTACGCGCGACACGTACCGTATGCGGCTTCCGTACGTACCTGCCGTACGCGGCATACGCCGGTCAGCCGCTCGTGGCGGCCTGCTGCCACGCCTGCAGTGCCAGGCCCGGCTCGTCCTTGCGGTGGGTCAGGCGCAGGTCGTCGGTGCCGGGCACGAACGACGCGGCGACCACGCGGCCCGCGGCGTCCTCGCCGAGCGCGATCCGCGCGTCCACCGGCAGCGCGGGGCCCGACTCCGTCCACCAGGCGCCCGCCGACTCCAGTTCGGTCGGGTAGGCGGCGAAGGCGATGCGGCCGCTCTCGGCGCGCTGCGCGAGCAACGTGCAGTCATGACCGTCGAGTTCGCAGCGCACGGCGGCGACGGGCCCCGGCCCGGCGGCGGGCAGCACCCGTACCGGCTCCTCCTCGCCCCGCCAGGCGCGTACGTCCCCCTCCTCGTCCGTGAAGAACAGCGTGGTGTGCTCGGCGGAGGTGGCGAGGGCGCGCAGGGTGCCGGGGCGGGCGCGGGCCGGGAGCGGTTCGTCGAGGACGGGGACCGTGCCCGGGCCCTCCTGGCGCCAGCGCAGGAGCGCGTCCGGCGTGGCCGCGTACGCCACGACGCGCCCCGACGCGGCGGTGGTGACGGCGAGCGGGCCCTTGACGTCCTTGCCCTTGAGGTCCCGCCAGGGGCCCCAGCCGCCCTTCTCCTTCTGCCCGCGCATGCTGACGCCGCCGCCCCTGTTGGGTACGAAGACGTGGGCGCGGCCCTCGGCGTCGACGGTGACGGCGGGCACGCCCGTGCGGTCGCCCTTCTTGTTCGGGTGGCCGAGCGGGCTCCAGTCGAGGGCGGCGAGGTGCGGCTGGAAGTGCGTGGCGTGGACCAGGCCCGACTCGCCCGGGACGGTGGGGCGCCACGAGACGAGGTGGACGTAGGTGTCGGCGCCCTGGCCGACGGCGAGCAGCGGGTGCACGCGCTGGTCCCCGCCGACGACGCGGGGGGCGGTCCAGGGGCCGCCGGGGAAGCGTTCGGTGCGGCACTCCACGGTGTCGCCCCGCGGGCCGAAGGCGTAGGCGCAGAGCCTGCCGTCGCGTCCGCGTATGAGCCAGTCGCCGTTCACGGCCGAGGAGGTGGGGGCTGGAGGCATGCGGCGTTTCCGGGGCGTGGGGTGGGTTGCGGTGCCCCCCACTTTAGTCGGCGGCGGGCGGGGCGCCCCACCCGGGCGTGCGACCCTTGCCGCATGGAGAGAGTGACCCTCGTGGTGGATGCCGCGAATGTGGTGGGTTCCGTGCCGGACGGGTGGTGGCGGGACCGGAAGGGGGCGGCGGAGCGGCTGCGGGACCGGCTGGTGCCGGTCGCCTCCGGCGGGCTTCCCGGGGTGCCGGGGCCCTTGGACGTGGTGCTGGTGGTGGAGGGGCAGGCGCGGGGGGTGGCCCCGGTGCCCGGGGTGCGGGTCGAGGCGGCGCGCGGGAGCGGCGACGACCGCATCGTGGAGCTCGTCGCGGAGACGCCCGCCCCCGGCGTGGTCGTCACCGCCGACCGCGGCCTGCGCGCCCGCGTCACCCCCCTCGGAGCCACCTGCCTGGGCCCCCGCACGGTACGCCCGACCCCGTAACCGCCCCCGCCCCCACGGCTCCCCGACACCTGGCCCTCATCGCAGGCGGGGCCCACCCGTCCCGGACCCGCCCGGCAACAACTGCAAAGCAGCGAAGCTGCTACGGCCCCAGTCTGGAAAGTTGTTCAGTACCAATCGCTGTGCCCTCCCGTCCCCAAGCTGGGACACCGCCGAAGGTGTCCCAGTGGTACCGACGAAACGGGCTCACCGTGAACAAGATGAGCCCGTTTTGCTGTGTCTAGGCAGCCCGAGGTACGTCGTCAGATCTGACGATAGTCGCGTCGGCAGCGCGAGGACCATCGTCGGCCGGGGTGCCTACGACGGTCGTGGTGATTAACCGTGTAGTTAAGCTGTTGGCTACTGTGGAGATAGCTCTCAGGCTGTGGTGAGGTAGCTCTCAGGGTCCAGGTGTCAAGGGCTTTGGTCGCACGGCGGCGGGTGGGGCTGCGTTTGGGGCGGGCGCCGTGCAGGGCGACGGCGGCGGTCCAGCTGGTGAGGTTTCCCCGGTTGGCGTTGGTGAGTTAGAAGGCGACGAGGATCGTCTGGGTGGCGATGCCACGGATGCGGCGGGTTCCTCCAGGCTTGGTGCGCTCGCGGAGGGACCCTTGGCGAAGTCGTTCATGCCCTCGAGGGCGTTCCGGAGGTTGAAGTAGACACGCTGCCATTCCTCGGTGCAGTACTGGAGGGGCTGCCACAGGTTGGCGCCAACCTCGGGATGAGCGTGACGGTGCGTAGGACGCAGCGCTTGGAAGGGCTTGCGGGCCTGGGCTCCGGCATGCCGAAGTGAGCGGCCACCGGTGCGTCGGCGGTTCCAAGGGAAGAGGCTACCGGTGTGGTTCAGTGGCGGCGCTGTACGTGCTCGCAGTTCACGGTGACCGGCGCCGGACCGTGCATTGCCCGATCATTGCCGCGTTCACCTCGGGCGTGATGCCGGTGGTGGCGGGCGTCGATGTGCGGCAGCCCGGAGGACGCCCCTACTGGAGGTCGTCTGGCCGGCTCGAGACGCTGTCGCTTGGGGAGGCGGTACTCGGGTGGAGGCAACTGTTGCAGGAGTACGCGCAGCGGGCGGCCAGCACGGAGGTCGAGCGGGAGGCGCCGCAGCAAGGTGCAGCAGGAGCGGGGGGCGGATCGCCTGCGAGCTGCACGACATAGTGGCGCACTCCATCTGGGGACTGGTTGTGCAGGCCGAGCCGCACTTGACGCATTGGAGAGCCGATCGGAGATGTGCACGATCGGCGATGCGGCGGATGCAGTCCTCGGCCAAAGAGGGGGTGTGGAGCCTGCGCGCAATTGTCGCGATGTTGCGGTAAGGGACCCGTTGACGAAAAGGGGCGGGTCGCCGATTACCGCTCGGTGACCATGGCGGCGCCGAACTCCGGTCGGGCTCGCTCCTATCCATAGAGTCCCGGCCAGGGCATTGGCAGAACTTGTGTGACGTCACTCGCGGGCCTGACGCCATCGAAAAGCTCGAGATAGTTGTGACGTGTGGCCTGATTCGGGAAAACAACGGCCGCTCGTACGGATTCTAAGTGTGCTGTGGCGCTGGGCGATCGAAGGCCACGGCCAGAGGCCCGATAAACCTTCCCCACGACATTGTTCCTTGAGTCAGAGGCGAGCCTAAGAGGTTCTGCCACTGGTGGAGTAGGCGTCGTGTATCTAATGGGAAGCGCAAGGGTTACGGTCCTTCGACCGCAGTCCACGCAAGGTCGAAGAGAATTGCTCCCTTTTTCGATCAGTTGGTAGGTGATAATGACCGAACAGGTTGCTGCAACCTCTTTGGAAACCGATCCGCTCTGTTCGAGGTCGGCGAGGCGGCCGGAGAGCGCGGTTGGAGATCCCGGGCATGGCCTTCTCGTTTTCTTTGGACCGTCGTGGAGTCTTGAACCTTTGCAGAGCCAGCAGGATGTGCATCGTCCACTCACCCACCGGAAGGACCTGAAGGAGGCCGC
The DNA here is from genome assembly GCF_030010595.1 of Streptomyces sp. CC224B. Lineage (NCBI taxonomy): Bacteria > Bacillati > Actinomycetota > Actinomycetes > Kitasatosporales > Streptomycetaceae > Streptomyces > Streptomyces sp. CC224B. The sequence goes on from NZ_JASCXL010000020.1 coordinate 10,020, forward strand.
TTGAAGTCCGGGCCAGAGGAATGTTGTGGTCGACTATAGCCTTTACTCTCCTTCCGTGGCAGGGGGACGAGCCTAGAAGGGAGGTTCCTCTTCGGTCTGCTCGGCCTCGGACAGAGCAGCGGATCGAGGTGTACCGTCGGTGGCCTCCTCTTTCGACGCATGCTTTTTGAGCATGACGTATTTGGCCGTCCTTCCGGGGTTCTTGTCGTCATCGCGGGTTTCAGTGGTCCATTGCCCCGGATATAGTTCGTCAAGCGCCTGCTTGACCAGGCGGTAGCCCCAGTCCCTGGCGGAACCATCGCGCAGGGCATAGGCCGGAGCCTTCTGGGCCAGCAGGTGAGTGATGCGGCCCCATTTGATGCCTCGTGGGGTGTCGATCATCTTGGGGAGTTCCGTCTTGTCTCGCAGATGCACGATCGCGATCGCGCTGTCGTCCCCGGCGATCTCGTCACTGTTCGCGCCTCCGGTGGCGTTGGGACGGTTGGCAGTGAGGCTGGCGGAAGCCGCTCGTGCTTCGGAGCGGCGCTCTTCGACGGCAGCGCGAGCACCCGAGGCGAAGCTCCGGGGGGCCGGGATGTCGTAGTCCGGATCGGCCATCTTGTAGGAGTCCTCAAAGCTGAGGATGCGTACGGAGACGGGGTATGGGGTGGACTGGCGATCTCTGCCGGGGGCGCTGGACCAGTAGATCCCATTGCCGACGAGGGGCTCGTTGAGCAGGGTGGCCAGCAGGTCCTCGGAAAAGTGGGCGTTGGCCTTCTTCAGGGCAATCAGGTCGCCCTGCGAGAGCAGGTGGAAGACGAAGAAGTTGTCGCCCTGGCTGAGCAGTTCCTGCGGCAGGCTGCCCGGTTGCTGGGTAATCAACAGTGCTCCGAGGTCGTACTTGCGGCCTTCCTTCACCCACGAGACGAAGGGGCCGTCTTCGCTCTGGCTAGAGCCGCCGAGGACGGACTGAGCCTCTTCGATCACGGCGATGGTGGGGATGGACTTCGGGTCGGCTTCGGTGAACTGGTTCTGGTTGTGCTCGAAGATGTCGCCGAGGATCACGCCGGCAAGCTGAAGCCCTTGGGAGCCTCGCATCTGAGAGATGTCCACTACGCAGAGCTTGCCCTGGGCCAGGCAGTCCTTCAGGGCACTCAGGAGCTGACTGTCCGGGTCGTGCAGGGCGTTGACCACTCGGGTCATGTTGCCGATCGCCGCGTTGGTTTCGGCTTCCTGACTGCTGTCGAGGTGCAGGATCTCCTGCACCTGGCTACGGTCGGCACCGTACTTCTCACGGTGGATGAGGTCTACGAGCTGTCCCCACCTTGGACCGTCGAGGGACTTCAGTTTAACGACATTCTGCTGGTCCTGCTTCTCCGGCGGTAGCGCGATACCGAGCACACGCGAGGCCTGCAGCTCTTTGATGTTCAACTTGACGCCGTTGACAACGAAGGACTGGTAGAAGTTGCTGGGCGCCTTGCGGTTGGTGAAGACGACCAGCTTGTCGCGCAGGTGCGGCACGTCGCACAAGGCGGGGCGGCCTTTGAAGTCGGGCCAGAAGTACTCGCCGTCCGGGTCGAAGATAATCGTGCCGACGGGAGCCTTGCCGCTGCGTCGGTCGACGGTGGGCTGCTCTTCGTATAGGGAAGAGAAGAGCAGCTTCACGAGGTTTGACTTACCGAAGCCGGCGCGGGCGAAGACGAAGCTGCGCCGGGCCACGAGCTTATTAATTTGAAACTTCGGCATAATCGTCGGGTGTTGGATCTGCATCCATGAGGTGTCGCCTACGCGGTTGTCATTGCCGGCGTAGACGAACTCTCCGAAGGCCAGGTACCCAATTGGGACCGCACCGTCCTCGGAATCGTTGGCGTTCACGACCTCAGAGAGGAGGTCGTCGCCCAGCAACGCGACCTGGGCGCCGACGTGGGGAAGGCGCCGGTGGCTAGGGACGAAGATGTGCTTGTCCCCTTCCAGACGGAGTACGCCGAGGATGCGGATGTCGACCTTGTACTTGAGGTATCGCTCGCGCAGTTCATCCGGGATGGGCCGGTTGTCGCGCACCGCACGGGTGGCATAGTCCTCGCCGATGGGTGAAACGAGTCGCCCTTGGGAGGAGATGGTGGTGATCCGCCCGAGGATGGCTTCCCGCTCATGCTCGAGCTGTACGAGGACGAACTGGCCGTGCATGGCCATGGTTTGGAAGTTGTCGTGGTGCGGGAGTACCAGGTCGGCGTGGAACTCCATGCCGCTTTCGGAGAAGCCGCGGAAGGTACCGACGACTTTGTCGCGCTCGAACAGGCTCATCGGGGTTCGTGCTCCACAGGATGCAGGGGTGGGATGCGGCGGAGAAGTGCTACTCGTAGCGGCGGGCGGCGACGTCGGACGCTAGCCGGAGGGCGTCAATCACCTGGGCCTTGTCCTCGCCGACCTGGTCGCGGACGGCGTCGACGAGTTGGTCTTCGATGATGTCGAGGTCCAGATCGGCGACGCGGGAGAAGCTGTCGGCCTGCTGGATGCAGTTCGGGTAGAGAGGGACGGGGAAGCCGGCAACGGCGTCGGCCTGGAGGTAACCGAAAACGGCCTGAGCTTCCTTGTCCTGGCGGGACATCAAGTCCACGGTCCAGATGGGGTCGCCGGAGTGCGGGCCGAAGCGAACAAAATACATCGACCCGAAGTTGAACTTCGGCTTCTCACCGGGTTCCTCATCGTCCACGTTGCGGGTGTACTCGTCCCATAGATACGCCTCGTCGAGCATCTCGGCGGGGACCTTGGCGAAGCATGCAGCACCGTTGTCGAAGACGCCGGACAGCGAGATCGCCAGCCGGTAGTACTCGAGCACTTGAGTCTTCTTCGCCAGCCCCACCAGCCAGACCTTGCGCCGGTCTTGTCGCCAGATGCGCTCTATGGCCTCGTACATCTGCTCGCCCATCTTCACGAACAGCTCGCCGGAGAAGATCTTGCTGCGCAAGAGTCCGTCCCGGACGATCAGGGTGTCGACCGCGTAGTCGCGGTGGCAAACCAGGTCATAGAGGGTGGCCCACTCGCACAGGTCACGAAAGACCAGCACCCAGCTCGGAGACCTGCCTGACATCATTGGAGACAACTTCTGGAGCGTCTCGACGCCCAGTCCTCGCATCATCTTGCCCAGGGCGGTACGCGGGTTGCCGTGCTCGTCGAACTGCCGTCGCCCCAACTCGTCGATGTCGGAGATCGGCGAGACCACCTCCAGGCACAGCTCCTTACCGTTGGAGTCCACGACTCGGACGACCTGGAGATAGAAGGGGTTGAAGGCGACCTTGTTGTTGCCACCGTCGGAGGCCATCAGCGCCACCGATGTCGCGGCTCGGGGCTTGATCACCTTCACGCCTGCGCGGATGGTGAAAGCCTGTTCGACTAGCTTCTCCAACTCGGTGCGGCCGGCCTCGACCTGCTCACCGATCAGCCGGTTGAGCTGCTTGATCTGGTCCGCGTCGAACATGCCTCTCCCCACCACGTTCGTGCTGTCGCCTACGAGTGGTTCACTCGTCTGGGGCACAGCATGGCACGGGCCACTGACAACCGGTTATGCAGTTGTGGGAAGTAACCGGATTACCAGTTCAGTGCGGTAGCCCGACGAGTTCGGCGACGACATCGATCTCGTCGATGGCGGAGCCAGCCTTGCCGAACTGCTCGGCTTGCCGGGTGCGCTTGGGCGGAACCCCGGCCGGACGGACTTCCTTGACTACCCAGCCAGCCTTCGCCTCCTTCAAGGACACCAGCAACATCTCTTCCGGATTGGTACGTGCCGAGGGCAGAGCGCCGAAGCGGATAGCGAGTCGTGCCCCCTGGTAGCAGCGGCGGGCCGTGGCAGCCCACACCTCGGCCAGGGCTTGCGTAAACGCTTCTTGGTTCGGCTGGCGAGCAATCTGCCCGTGAGTGCCGTACGGGACCTCGGGAGGACCGCCGACGAACCATGACCGCAACCACTGGTCGGCCACGTAGGTACGCATGCCGTAGTACGGAGGAGAAGTGACGACCAGGTCGAAGCGCTGGCGCAGCCCACTGAGGGTCTCGACGGAATCACCCAGGTAAACCCGGCCGCCGTGGGCGAGCGGCGCAGCATTCAGTAACCGACTGGCCCGCCGTTCGATGACCTCAAGCACTGGGACGCGCACCGGCTCCATGGCACGCTTCTTCCAGAACGTCACCGCGTAGGCAGGCTTGGACGCATACGTACGCGGCATCTGGTTCGAAAGGTATGATGGCAGATTCTTATTGCGCGGCCCGTGGAGTATGCCCAGAAGGATGGCCCGCAGCATCGCCGCTGTCGGCGTGGTCGTCTCCAAGAGGTACTCGCGCAACGTCACCAGCTCGCGCAGGGTTTCGCTCTCGTAGCACCACTGCCAGAACTCACCCTCGGGTACGTCGCCTCGCGTACCGCCATCGAAGATCTGCCGCGCAAGACGGACAACGGCGCCAGGAGTGATCTGGACGAGTTTCGCCTGGGCGATGGCGGCAGCCACTGGATTGATATCGATGCCGACGGACGGCAGTCCGGCCAGGCGTGCGGCGTACAAGGTGGTACCCCGTCCACAGAACGGATCCAGTACGCGTGTGGCATCAGGGGTGGCCGCGAGCTGCTGGAGCGGGAAGTCCAGCGGAAACATCGTGTAGTAAGGGCAGACGGCGTTCAACCGCAGGGCATCTTCAGGCCAGTCGGGGGAAGGAGCCACCGCGGTCACCGTCATGAGTATCAATATACAGGTATAGTTACACCATGGCACGCAGGAGGCTCGATCCCGCCGCGCAGCGTCGCGGGCAGCGGCTGGCCTCCCGGCTGACCCAGGCCCGCCGCGCATCCGGGCGTTCGGCCGAGGCTGTTGCCCGTAGCGCAGGTGTCTCGGTAGAGACCGTGCGCAGCATCGAAAAGGGCCGTACGGCGACACCGGAGTTTTTTACCGTGGCCGCGCTAGCCAGCGAACTAGGCCTGTCTCTGGATGAGTTGTACGAGCACACGCGCCACACCGCTGTCAGTGATCTCGTGCGCAACGAACCCACGAACAACGCGTCGGCTTGATCCACCCCCGCGCCGACAAGAACTACAAGGTGGCTCAACGTTCAGCCATGGCGTGAACGTTACGGAAGCACGAAGGACACATTCCGTCGCGCTTCAGGGTTCCAGTGAGGGCCATCTGCGGTGACGAGATGGCGCGTGTCAATTCGGGTCGCTTTGGGCGACAGACCGGCCGGGGCATCCGACCGCCTCGCAGCCTGGCCTTCCGGTCTAGTGCGTTGCACCGGGGACGGTCTACTCTTTCGTGAGCCGTCCGTTGTGGGATGGCTGCTTGGCTGTTGGGGAATTCATTAGTACTCAATGGGCCCTAGCGTCACAGCACATTGCACTTACTAGCTTCGCCGAACTCTGCCTCGGTAGCTATCCCCCCCTGGCCTGACCGTGTGACACCATGGGTGTTCCGGTGTGAGCGTGATGCTGCGGCGCTTACGACCTAAAGCCTGTTGCAGAAGGATGGGTGCAGGCAGGTCAGGACACTTTTTCGACTTGCTCTGATCATGTGGCCAGGGCGAGGTTGTGCATGTGGGCGACGGCGCGGACGGCGTGGTGAAGACCGTTACCGCGTTGTCGGCAATCGCGCAGGATCTTGTAGTTCTTCAGCGCGGCGAAGGTGTGCTCCACCCGGGCCCGCACCCGTCGGTGCTCGGCGTTGTCCGCCTCCTCGCCGGGCAGCAGCGCTCGCCGCTGACGTTTGCGGTGCGGGACCACCAGGCCGGTGTTGACGTACGCACCGTCACCGAGCACTGTGACACCTTCGCAGTGCTCGGCAAGCCCCGAGCTCCGCCACACCTGGGCGTCAGCCTTGTTGCCCGGAGCCGGCCGGGCGGTGGCCACCACCAATCGCGTATCGGCATCGATGATGACCTGCACGTTCGCGGAGAACCGGTAGTTGCGGCTGGAGGCGGCAACACGGCGGTCCCGGACCGGGATCAAGGTGCCGTCCACGATCCAGAGCCGGTCGACAACGTGTGCCGCAGGCTTGGTCTGTTCCAGCGCCAGCAGCGGTCCCAGCTTCTGGATCACCCGGCAGACCATCGCGGGCGAGACACCGAACAACGGTACCAACTGCCGCATCGTCAAGATCGTGCGGCAGTACACCGCTACCAGCAGCACTCGCTCCGCCAGCGGCAGACACCACGGACGCCCCATCCCGGTGCCGTCGCCACCTCGCTCGCGGACCACCTTCAGCAGCCGCTGAAAGGCAATGAACCATAGCCCGGTGAACGTCTCCACCCACAATGCCTCAGCTCGTAACACCCCGCCCATACAAGAAGAATGCCCAGTTCACCACCTTCTGCAACAGGCAGACAGGCGAGGGTGACCATGGCCTGGTAGTGGCGTGCGCGTTTGTCGTAGCGGGTGGCCAGGGCCTTGTTCTGCTTGAGTCGGTTGAAGCAGCATTCAACGACGTTGCGGCGCCGGTAGATGCCGGGGGCGAAGCCGCAGAGGCGCTCGCCTCTGCGGCGGCGTCCGGCACGCTGGTCGATGCGCTCGGGGATCGTGGCCGCGATACCGCGCTGTCGCAGGTAGGCACGGATCTTCCGGGACGAGTAGCCCTTGTCGGCCACCACCCGCACCGGCCGGGTCCGTGGCCGGCCCGGGCCGCACCGGGCCACCCTGACAGCGGCCATGACCGGCTCGAGCTAGGTGCAGTCATTGACGTTCCCGCCGGTGACGGTGAAGGCCAGCGGCCGGCCCTGCCCGTCGCAGGCCAGGTGGATCTTTGTGCTCAGCCCGCCGCGGGACCGGCCGAGTGCCTCACCTGTCCATGGCCCCCTTGTCGGGCACCCGCGGCATGCTGGTGGGCCCGCACGACGGTGGAGTCGACACACACAAGGGACCAGTCGACCTCGCCGACAGCGTCCGAATGCTGCTGGACGTGTGCCAGGAGCCGGTCCCAGGTGCCATCCCGCGACCAGCGCCGGAACCGTTCGTAGACCGTCTTCCACGGCCCGTACCGTTCCGGGAGATCCCGCCAGGCCGCTCCCGTGGACAGTTTCAACAAGGTCCCGTTGACCACCTGCCGCCGGTCCCGGACCGGACGTCCCATCCGCGGCCGGGGCAGCAACGGCTCGATCACCGCCCATGCCTGATCAGTCACCTCATGACGACGCACCACAACCAGACAACGCACTCACCGACTTTGCGGACACGCCCTAGGCCTTATCAGAGAGAACGTCGGCGGAACCCACTCGGACTGAGAGTGCCTGTCCTGAGCGGCAGGAACAACCATAAGAGCACACAGAAAGCGGCGGTATCCCGGTCACGGACAGTGCAAGACAGGCGGGTTTAGGCGGTGTCTCAAGCTCTCGACTCCGCCGAGCAGAAGAGACCCCACTCGCCCTGCGGGAAGATTGCCGACAGCGAAGGACCACACTGTGAGCGGGGACGCCGATCCCGGCGCCCATCGCATGCACAGTCCCACCGCCCGCCCCCGCCCGGGATCGAACTCGCCCGGCGCAAGGTGCAGGGCAGTGAAGTTACTGCACCCACCCGCCCCAAGCTCTTGACGAAGCAGGGCGTTACGAGCGGGCGGGCAGGGCCCCCGGCAGGTAGGCGGGGGCCCCGGGGGCGGGGCCCGCCTGCGGGTTGGTTACAGGCGCTTTGCGCTGCGCAACCCCACCGCGTAATACCCGTTCCCGTCCAACCGCGACGTCCCCCCCTTGTCCCCGATGGTCGGCCCGTCCTCCTCCTCCCGGCTGGAGATGAAGATCTTGTGCCCCTCGGCGTCGTGGCCGAGGAAGATCCCCACGTGGTCCAGGCGCTCCTTCGTACGGGCGTCCAGCTTGAAGAAGACCAGGTCCCCGGGCTGCACCACGTCGATGGTCTTGGGCCGGTCGGCCGGGCCGAGGCCGACCCCGTCGAGCTTGATGACCTCCGTGCCGGCCTTCCCGCGCGCCATGCCGTTGGCCGTGCGCGGCAGCCCGTCACCGGAGCTGTCGGTCGCCATCAGCGGGTACCGGGCGCGGTAGCCGAAGACCGTGCGGATGAAGCCGGAGCAGTCGATGGCTCGGGCGCGCTTGGCCTCGGGCTGGATCGTGGTGCCGTCGCGGAAGGTGTAGGGGATGCCGAGGTAGTCGTAGAAGTCGGACTGCTCCTCGCGCAGGTCGTTGCCCTCGCTGCCGTTGGGGTTCAGCGGGCCGAAGCTGGCGTCCCCGCGGTAGGCGATGCCCTCGTCGTCCTTCTTGATGGGCGCGCCCTCCACGTACTGGAAGGCGATGGCGAAGATGTCGTCCTCCTCGCTGCCCGCGTACTGCTTGTACCAGTCCTTGAACCACTTCTCCTTCTCCGCGCCCTGGCGCCAGGTCTCCGGCATCAGCCGGACCCAGTCGTCGGTGACGACGCGGGACTTGGTGTTGGCGGGCTCGGCGAAGGTGCGGCTGGGGCCGGAGAGCGTCGCGGTGCGGGCGCCGTCGGTGAAGGTGGCGAGGACCTTGCCGCCCTCGGTGCGCAGCACGGAGCGGTCGGGGTTGCGCAGCCGCTCCCAGGTCTGCTTGCCGCCCTGCGGCGAGGCGCCGTTCTCCAGACGGCCGGGGCTGTCGGTGACGGCCTGCACCTCGGGCGACTTGTCCTGTTCGTCCTTGCGTAGCTCGACGGTCAGGTAGGCGCTGCCGGCCAGCAGGGCGAGCACGGTGGCGGCGTGGATGGCGGGGCGCTTCTTCTTGGGCGGCATGTGTGGCTCCGGTGGGTCGGGCCGGTCAGGCGGACGGCATGAAGCCGAGAAGGATCCCGGCGGTGAGGACGACGTAGGCCATGAGGGTCACCGAGCCCGTGGCGAGCAGGGTGGGGCCCTTGGGCTGGCGCACGAGCTGGTACGCGATCAGGCCGGGCACGATGAAGCCGAGGGTCTGGTTGCTGTACATCAGCGGGAACTCGATGGAGAGCACGATCATCACGGTGGCCTGGAGCACCACGCCGGTGAGCACCACCGCGGCGAACAGGCGCTTGCCGTAGAGGATCACGAAGCGCTGCATGAGGAGCGTGCAGACGTAGGTCAGGACGGTGACGCCGACGACCATGGCGGCGCGCTGGAGGTCCTCGACGAGGGTCAGCGCGAGCCAGCCCGGGGTGATCATGCCGCCGGGCGAGAGGTTGGTCGTCAGGTAGCAGACCAGGGAGAAGAGCAGCCCGAGCGCGATGCCGACCGCGGCGATCTCGGGGGTGAGGACGGAGGGGATCAACGGGGCTCTCCTGGGCTGTGCCACTGCTGGTTGTCGTCGGCGGCGGGCTGGGCGGGCGGGACACGCGGCTCGAACAGGCCGCGGGGGTTGTGCTGCTGGGACTCCGGCGGGGCGTGCGACGCGCGGTTCTCCTGGGGCGGGTACGCCTCGTGGCCGGGCGCGCCCTGGTGCTCGTAGGCGCCGTGCTGGTCGTAAGCGCCGTGCTGGTCGTACGCGCCCTGACGGCCGTCGTACGCGCCGCCGTGCTGGTCGTACGCGTTCTGCTGGTGCGGGCCCTGCTGGTGCGAGCCCTGCGGGTCGTACGCACCCTGCTGGTGCGAGCCCTGCGGGTCGTACGCACCCTGCTGGTGCGCGTTCTGCCGGCCGTACGAGCCCTGCCGGCCGTAGGCCCCCTGCTGCTCGTACGAGCCGTGCTGGTCGTACGACGCGTGGGAGCCCTGCGACGCCGCGTACGGGTCCTGGCCGTGCTGGTGGTGCTGGCCATAACCGCCCTGCTGGTCGGCGTAGCCCTGCGCGGCGTACGGGTCGTGGCTCCCCTGCGTCTCGTACGACGGGTACGCGCCGTACGCCTGGTCGTGGGCGCGCTGCGCCGGGACCGGGGTGAGCTGGGGCGCGGGCGCGTAGCGGTTCTCGTACGCCTCCGAGTAGTGCTGGTACGGGTCGAGGTGCGGCTCGTACAGCGGGGTGGACTGGGTCTGCTCGGGCGCGCTCTCGCCGGCCGCGGCGGCCGCCGGGGCGGGCGCGGGCTCCTCGCTCTCGTCGGCGGGGAGTTCGGCGAGGTGCTCCAGGAGCAGCTCGCCCTGGCCGTGGATGTTGCCGATGGCGACGAGCGAGGAGTTCTCGCCGAGCTGGCCGAGCAGCTGGCCCATGAACTCCTCGGGGTCGCGCCGGTCGCCGCCGAGGTCGACGGCGCGGGAGCGCCACTCGGCGGGGATGGCGTCGATGGCGCTCTTGGCGGGGTGGCCGATGACGAAGACCTTGTCCGGCTGGAGGTCGGGGATGATCTCGCCCATCTGGCCGTTGCGCTCGACGCGGTCGGGGCGGCAGTTGATGACGACGTTCAGCGGCCGGTGGATGGCGCCGAGGTCGAGGAGCTGGTTGATGTTCATCAGCGTCGACTCGGGGTCGTTGGCCGCGAAGACGTTGGCGAAGCGGAGCTTCTTGCCGTCCTCGGTGACGTACCGCTCGACGGAGAGGACACCGGGGTCCGGCGGGGCGTCGTACATGCCCTGGAGGGCGACCTCGCGGCCGACGCCGAGGAGTTCGGCGACCTTCAGGGCGATGGCCACGTTCTCCTTGAACGTGAACCAGCTGAAGCCGCGCAGCTCCTCGTCGGTGACGGTCTCCGGGTCGGCGTAGACCAGCTCGCAGTTCCGGGCGTCCGCCTCCTGCTTGAGGATGTCGAAGCGGTCCTTCTCGGCGGTGACGCAGATGCCGTTCTCCGGCATGGAGCGGGACAGGGAGCGGGCGACGTCGTCGAGGGTGGGGCCCATCTCGGCGAGGTGGTCCTCACGGACGTTGCAGAGCACGCCGATGGTGGAGCGGATCAGCTTGGACTGGTTGATCTCCTGGAGCGCGGGCATGACCGCCATGCACTCGATGACCAGCGCGTCCGGGTTGTACGCCGCCGCGCGGCGCACGATGCCGATCTGCTCCACGACGTTGGCGATGCCGAACTTGCGGTAGACCGGCTCCTCGGTGGCGTCCGGGTGGATGAACCGGGCGGCCGTGCCGGTGGTCTTGGCGACGGTGACCAGGTCGCCGCCGCGCAGCGCGCCCGCGCACAGGCGGGTGATGGAGCTCTTGCCGCGGATGCCGTTGACCAGCACCCGCGACGGTATGTGCTCCAGGTTCGTGAAGTGCCGCCGCTGCTCGATCACGCCGGCGACCAGCAGCACGGCGCAGCACACCACGAGGACGGTGTAGAGGAAGTACACGGCGGTTCAGTTCCTTCCGGCGAGACCGGCCGGGGCGCCGTCCCGCTTGCGCTGCGAGCCCAGTTGCTGCCTGATGAGCTCCAGGCTGCGCGTGACGGCGCCGACCTCGTCGTGGTGGACCGGGTAGAGGACGGTGCGGCGGTCGCCGTCGGCGAGCTTCTCGGCCTGGTCGGCGAGGAGCCGCAGCGGGCGGACGACGATGATGTGCAGCCAGCCCAGGCACGCGGCGGCGGCGGTGGCCCCGAGCATGCCCGCGAGGACCGTGCGGTTCTGCAGGGTGTACTCGGGGATGGCGAGCCCGGAGGCCGACTGCCAGGTCACCACGGTCCAGCCGACCGGCGCGGCGGCGCCGCTGCCGGCGAACGGCGAGGCGGCGGCGATCTCGATGTCGTCGTCGTCGCGGTACAGCACGCCGCTGGGCCGCGGGTTGGCGCCGACCTTCTGGCGGGCGCTCTCGACGAGCCCGTCGAGGCGGCCGTTGGGCAGGCCCTGGAACTCGCGGTAGCCGGTGTTGCCGCCGATGATCTTGCGGTCCTTGTCGACGACGCGGACCGCGCCGAGGCCGGGGCGCTTGAGCAGCGAGTTGAGGAAGTCGATGCGGAACTCGCCGACGACGGCGGCGCCGTCGCGGCCCTGCACCTCGGCGGTGCCGATGATCACCGGTTCCTCGCCGCCGTCGTCCTCCACGCGGATCGGCTCCCGGATGGAGGGCTTCTCCCCGGCGGCGCGCGGGTCCGAGCCCGCCTTGGACAGCACCTTGCCGGACTTGTCCAGGACGTAGAGCGACCGGTACCGGCTGTGCTGGTGCAGGGTGCTCTCCAGGACCTTGCCCATCTGCGCCGGCTCGGTGCCGGTGCCGATGAGGGAGGCGACGGAGGTGAGGTCGGCGTGGCCCTCGTTGAGGGCGCGGCGGACCCGGTCGGAGATGGTGTCGGTGCGCTCGCGCTGGTCGTTGACGAGCTGCTGCGGCACCTGGACGTCGCCCCCGGGGCGGTTGAGGAGCAGCAGCAGCGGCGCCGACCACAGGAGCAGGAGCACGCCGGAGACCGCGACGAGGGTGCGGGCGCCGAACGTCCGGCGGCCGCCCTTGCCGGCCTTGGGGGGCCGGGCGGCCTCGGCGGGCTCGCCGAGGAGCTGGCGGCGCAGCCGCTCCAGGGTCCGGCCGATGCGGGCCGCCTCGCCGTACTTGGGCACGGTCACCGGGCGGCCGAGGTCGCCGCGGGTGAGCCGGCGGCTCTCCAGGAACAGCCGGATCAGCGGGCGCTGCACGGTGCGCAGCAGCAGGAAGATGGTCACGCCGCCGATGAGGAGCAGCGCCCCGGCGGCGATCAGGCCGAAGGCGGAGCCCTCGACGCGCTCCTCGTCCTCGGTGACGGGCACCATCGCGACGACGCTGAGGCCGAGCCCGGTGGCCACGGTGGCCTCGCCGGCCTCGGGCGGCGCGAGCGAGGCGTAGCCGCCGATGGCCCGCTCGCCGAGGAAGCGCTCGCCGATGAGGTGGCCGCTGACGCCCTTGTAGCCGCCGGAGCCGGGCTCCTTGGCGCGCAGGGGGTGCTGGCGGGACTTCTTGGCGGCGATCTGGGCGAAGGCCTTGATCTGCTTGTTGGCCTGGGCGACCTCGCTGCGCTCGGTGGGCCCGCTGACCTGCTCGGGCTCGGGGATGCCGTCGGTGCTCAGGATGTGGCCGTCGTGGCCGACGACGGCGATGGAGCGGAACTCGCCGAGGCTGATGCCGGGGAAGCGCAGGCTGCTGGAGGCGACGAGCAGTTGCTGCGGCTGCCCCTTCCAGGCGAGCACGGCGAAGGCGAGCAGCCGGGTCTCGCCGTTCTCCAGGCGGACCATGCGCGGCTGGAGGCCGTCCTCGTCCTTGAGCTTGGAGCGGTCGATGGCGGCCAGCGGCACGTTCTCGCCGCGCGCGGCGAGCAGCTTGCCGGAGCGGATCTCGACGACGGCGGTGCCCATCCACTTCTGGTACACGCTGCTGATCTTGTCGAGCACGGCGTCGGGCGCCACCGGGTCACCGCCGTTGAACAGGCCGGCGGTGCGCGTCAGGTCGGTGACGGATTCGTCGATGGAGGCGCGCAGGGCGATGGCGCCGTCCTCGGCGAAGTGTTGCTGGGACTGCTTGACGGCTTTCGGTACGGCGTCCTGGCCGACACGACCGAGCGTGAGGGCGGTGACGCCCGCCAGGGCGAGGAGCAGGACCGACAGCACGGCGATCGGGGGCCGGATGCCTCCGATGAGTGACATGTCGGTCCTTCGGCGGACCTTGTGCCGCCGCTTCGTGGACGAAGCGGCCAAGGGGGTGCTCCTCTCCTGGAGTGACACGGTGTGGTGACACGGCGTACGGATATCGCCCCGCGGCGTGCATGTCGGTGCATGGGCACACAGCGCGATCGGAATGTCATGACCCATGGCGGGCCCGGATGGATGTACGAGAACGGCGAGATGTGAGCTACATCAAAGATCCACTCACGGCGCGGCGCCAGGGGGCTTCACGCTGTTCATCCTCGGTTCTCCGGAACGTTTCAGTCCGGCAGTGCCTGGAGCGGGGCGAGCCCGTCCTGACCGGCCCCGCGGTTGAGCAGCGTGCCCTCGGTGCGCTCGAAGGCGACCTTGTAGCGGGAGCGCCGCTCCCCGCCGACGTCCTTGCCGTCGCGCAGCGTGGCCGCGACGTCGAGGAGGCGGTAGTCCTGCACGGCGCCCTTGGGCACCTTCCCGGCCTCGTCGGGGTCCGGCGGGATCTCCACGAACGTCGGCACGTACTTGGCGGCGACGTCCCAGCCGCCGTCACGCCTGGTGAACTCGAACCAGCCGATGACGCCTTCCTCGGTCAGGCCGCTGGGCCGCTCGTGCCGGGCGATCTGGTTGCCGAGCCCGTAGGCGATCCAGGTGTCGCCGATCTTCTCCATCGGCTGGACGACGTGGGCGTGGTGGCCGATCACCAGGTTGATGCCGGTCTCCTTGGCGATCCTGCGGGCCAGCTCGACCTGCGGGGCGCCGGCGTTGGGCTGGTACTCCTTGCCCCAGTGGATGCTCAGGATCACGACCTCGGCGCCCGCGGCGCGGGCCTGCTTCTCGGCCGCGGCGATGGCGTCGAAGTCGGTCAGGTTGGCGATCCACGGCTTGCCCTTGGGGACCTCGTGGCCGTTCCAGTTGAGGGCGTAGGACAGCTGCGCGACCTTCACGCCCTTGACGTTGGTGATCAGCGGCTTCTTGGCGTCGGCGGCGCTGCGGTACGAGCCGGTGTGCTCAAGCCCCGTCTGGTCCAGCCGGTCCAGGGTCCGGGTGACGCCCTCGACGCCGTGGTCGAGGGTGTGGTTGGAGGCCGTGGAGCACTGGTCGTAGCCGATGTCCTTGATGGTGGTGGTGATCTGCGGCGGCACCACGAAGTCCGGGAAGCCCTGGAAGGGGCCCTGCGGTGTGCCGAGGACCGGCTCCAGGTGGCAGATGCCGAGGTCGGCCTTGCTGATGACGGGCTTGATCCCGGCCATCATCGGGCCGAAGTCGAGGCCGTGCTCGCCCTTGCCGGTCCGCTTGGCGTCCTTGCGGGCCTGCTCGGTGAGCTGGGGGTGGATGAGGATGTCGCCCGCGGCGGCGACGGTGAAGGTGGGATCGCCGGAGGCCTCGTCGGAGTCGCCCCCGAAGGGGCCGCACGCGGTGCCCGCGAGGAGGACGAGCGAGGCTGCGCAGACCGGTATGAGCCTGCGGGAGGGACGTGTCATCACGAGGATATCTTTATACAACCATGACTCCCCCTCCAATTCGGTTGATAACGAGTGCAAATCAATACCGGGTTCGTGGCAACCGTCCGGCGCGCCGGGTCCGGCGGGTCGGGCCCGCCCGCCGGGCCCGCCGGGCCCGACGGGCCCTCGGCGGGCTCGCCCTCGCACTCGCCGGCGTCCTGGGCCTCACACAGTGCGGCTCTCCGGACGCGGACCGGGAGCGCCCCGCCGCCTCGGCCGAGCACCCGCCCGGCGAGCGGCCCGCCCGCTCGCCCTCGCCGCCGGAGGGTCGCCCCACCGACGCCGACGGCAGCGACGAGGAGGACCTGCTGCGGCTGATCGCCGACTACACCTCCGACTTCACCGAGGACCGCGGCTACCGCCGCCCCTCGTACCGCGAGCGCCGCACGGTCGCCGAGGGCGTCGCGCTGCTCGTCGACCGCGAGCGCCGGCGCGCCGAGCGCCGCCTCAACGACGTGGACTTCGAGGTGCGGACGATCACCGACGCGGCCACCGGCAGGCGCTACGCGGAGGTCGCCGACCGCACCGACCACGCCGCGGCGCCGCGCGGCTGGGGGCGGGTGTACGTGGACCTCGACCACCGCGTGCGCTGGTCCGCGCAGGTGCCGCACCCGGTCGCCGACCGGGACACCGAGCAGCTCGGGGCCCAGCTCATGCGCCGCGCGCCCGGTGGCGTACTGATCATCGCGGGTGCACATCGCAAATCCGGCCGCGGGGACGAGGCGGACGTGGCGCACCACCGGGACAGCGTGTTCCACGCCCTCTGCGACGAGCTGGCGGCGCGCGGCCTGCCCGGCATCCAGATCCACGGCATGGCGGACGACTCGGCCCCCGACCACGACGTCGTCGCCTCCACCGGCAAGGGCCGCGAGGCTCTGACCGAGGGCCGCGACCTGGCGGACGCGCTGCGCCGCCGCGGCTACGAGGTCTGCCGCGCCTGGGCCCGCTCCTGCCCCCTTGAGGGCCGCAAGAACGTTCAGGGTCGCAACGCCACCGCCCAGGACACCGAGTTCCTGCACGTGGAGTTCGCCCCGAAGATGCGGGAGGAGCGCAAGCACCGGCGGGCCGCTGTGGCCGCCCTGGCCGAGGTCACCCGCGACTGGCGGCGCTCGCGCTCGTAGGAGCGGCCGGGGGCGGTGGGGGACGGCCGGGGGCGGCCGGGGAGTGCGGCCCGGAGCGGCCTACGGCCCGCCCGGGTTCCAGGAGCGCGCGTACACCACCGCTCCGCCGACCTCCCCCACCGGCTCGTACCCGCCGCGCAGCACCCGCTGGAAGCCCGGCACCCGCTCGGGCCCGTACGGCTTGCCCCGGGAGTCGTCGACGACGAGGGCGGGCGGGCGCCGCGCCAGCTCCGCCCGGAAGACGTCCCAGGCGCCCGCCACCGCGTACCTCTCGCCCACGCGGGGACCGTCGCGGCCGCCGCTGTAGTTGGTCAGGAGCCCGGCGGTCAGATAGCGGCTCGCGGGGGTGCGGTCGGCGAGCCAGTACGTCTCGGGGTGCATGCCCCACAGCAGGACGCGGTCGCCGGGCTCCGTGCGCGCCCGCACCTCCCGGGCGAGCCGCTCGGCGTGGTCGAGCTCGGGGCGCGGGGTGAGCAGCCCCCAGGCCACGAAGAGGGAGCAGGCGCAGGCGGAGGCGAGGACCGCCCGGGCCGTGCGCTCGCCGGGCAGGACCTGCAGCGCCGCCGTGCCGAGCAGGGCGAGCGGCGGGGTGAGCTGCAGGAAGTAGTGGCCGAAGAAGTGGAAGCCGAGCGCGACGGCGGCCGCCGAGGAGCTGAGCCACAGCCACAGGTCCGCCGCGCCGGTCCGCGCCACGCGCAGCGCGCGCACCACCGGCGGCAGCAGGCCCGCGCAGGCCACGGCCAGGAGCAGCGTGTTCGCCGTACCGCGCAGCAGGACGTGGAGTTCGGAGCCGGTGAAGGAGGCGTACGCGCCCGAGCCCGTGACCGTCCAGAAGACGAAACCGGCGGGCGTGGTCACCAGGGCCGCCGCGAGCACGGGCGCGCCCGCCCCGGCGGCGAGCCGCAGCACCTCCCGGCGCCGCCCGGGTCCGGGCGCGCCCGACCGCCACAGCAGCCAGAGCACCGGCACGAGCACCGCGGCGCCGGTCTGCTTGGCGAGGAAGGCGCAGGCCACCGCGGCCCCGGCGAGGGCCGGACGGCGCCGGTCCGCGCACCACACGGCGGCGGCCGTGCTCGGCAGCATGAAGACCTCGAAGGTGGCGGCCTGCGCGTCCTCGGGGTTGAGCCCGACGGAGGCGAGCAGGTACAGGACTCCGGCCGTGCGGCCGGCGCCGTCGCCCCAGCGGCGGCGGGCGAGGGAGGCCAGCAGGGCGGCGGTCAGGAGCTGCGCGCCGACCGCGAGGACGCGTACGGACGTCAGGGACTCGTCCCCCCACAGCGCGAAGGCGGCGCGGTACAGCCAGGGCACGAGCGGCGGCTTGCGGTCGACCACGGTCTCGTACAGCTCTCCCCCGTCGGCGAGCAGCCGGGCCTGGACGGCGAGGTAGCCCTCGTCGGGGTTCCACAGCGGGCGGACGAAGGACGGCAGCCGGGTGGCACAGGCGAGCAGCGCGAGGGCGGGGAGCAGCCGGGCCCAGTAGCCGGTCGCGGCGGGGACCGCAGGAGTTACGGAGCGTGGTGGGGCGAGCGGCTCGACGAGCATGGCCAGCACCGTATCCGGCCCCGCAGTTCGCGTCGAAACGGAACATACGGGGCCGAAGTGGCGCGCAATGTGGTTACTCGCTGTCGCGGCCGGGCGGGCGGGTGCCCGGGCCCGCGGTGGCTTCGGCGCCCGCCTCGCCCCGCCCGAGCCGGCTGTGCGAGCGGCCGTAGAGGAAGTAGACGACGACGCCGAGGGCCATCCAGGCGCCGAAGCGGACCCAGGTCTCGGCGGGCAGGTTGAGCATCAGCCACAGGGAGGCGGCCACGGAGAGCGCCGGCAGCGCCGGGACCCAGGGGGTGCGGAAGGCGCGGTGCAGGTCGGGGCGGGTCCGGCGGAGGATGATCACGCTGATCGCCACGATGACGAAGGCGAAGAGGGTGCCGATGTTCACCAGCTCCGCGAGTTCGCTCAGGGGGGTGAACCCGGCCACGACCGCGATGATCACACCGAGCAGGACGGTCGGCCGGTGCGGGGTCTTGAAGCGCGGGTGGACGCGGGAGAAGAAGCGCGGCAGGAGCCCGTCGCGGCTCATCGCGAAGAACACCCGGGTCTGGCCGAGCAGCAGGATCATGCAGACGGTGGTCAGGCCGACGGCCGCGCCGAAGCTGATGAAACCGGCGTACCAGGGGTGGCCGGTCGCCTTGAAGGCGTCGGCGAGCGGGGCGTCCACGGAGAGTTGGCTGTAGTGCTGCATGCCGGTGACCACGATGGACACGGCCACGTACAGCGTCGTGCAGATGAGCAGCGAGCCGAGGATGCCGCGGGGCATGTCCCGCTGCGGGTTCCTGGTCTCCTCGGCGGCGGTGGCGACGATGTCGAAGCCGATGAAGGCGAAGAAGACGACCGAGGCGGCGGTGAAGATCCCCATCACGCCGAAGTTGGCCGGCGCCCAGCCGAACAGCGTCTGGATCAGCGGCGAGTGCAGCCCTCCGCCCGCCTCCACCGGCTGGGACTTCGGGATGAACGGGTCGTAGTTGTCCCCCTTGACGAAGAAGGCGCCCGCGATGATCACGACGAGGACGACGACCACCTTGACGGCGACGACGATGGAGGTGATGCGCGCGGAGAGCTTCATGCCGAGGACGAGGACGCCGGTGAGCACCAGGACCAGGGCGGCGGCGAGGATGTCGAACCCGAAGCCCTCGGCGC
The DNA here is from genome assembly GCF_030010595.1 of Streptomyces sp. CC224B. Classification (NCBI taxonomy): domain Bacteria; kingdom Bacillati; phylum Actinomycetota; class Actinomycetes; order Kitasatosporales; family Streptomycetaceae; genus Streptomyces; species Streptomyces sp. CC224B. Next base: position 28,728 of record NZ_JASCXL010000020.1, read on the forward strand.
CGTCCCGGCCGCTGAGCGCCTCGGGCAACTGCCAGCCCGCGTTGTCGAGCAGCGAGGCGATGTACCCGGACCAGCCGACGGCCACCACCGCCGTGCCGAGCGCGAACTCCAGGACCAGGTCCCAGCCGATGATCCAGGCGGGCAGCTCGCCGAGCGAGGCGTACGAGAAGGTGTACGCCGAGCCGGCGACCGGGAGCGTGGACGCGAACTCGGCGTAGCAGAGCGCGGCGAGGGCGCACACCACGCCCGCCACGACGAAGGCCAGGGCCACGGAGGGCCCCGCGTTGTTCTTGGCGACGGTGCCGGTGAGGACGAAGATGCCGGTGCCGATGATGACGCCGACGCCGAAGACGGTCAGATCCAGCGCGGACAGGGATTTCTTGAGCGCGTGCTCTGGTTCCTCGGTGTCGAGGATGGACTGCTCGACCTTCTTCGTCCGGAAGAGGGTGCTGCTCACGGGCGTACCTCCCACGCGTGTCGTCTTCGACATCTTCGAGAGGGGAGGTACGCCGAGTGCCCCGGCGCGGGCCGATTCACGCGAAGGGACCCGAAACCTACGGCTGACTGGGTGGTGACACCAGGCGGTGCGCTTGGCCCGCGACCCACGCACGGGCAGCCGCCAACGAAACGGCAACTCCTACGGGGGGGCCTCAACAGGCCGGGGTGACCAGGCACGGGCGGGCGGGTGGGCAAGGAAGAACGGAGAGCCCACCCGCCCCCGGCGGGGTCAGTCCCGCACGGGCTCCTGTACGGAGGCCCGCTCGACGCGCCCGTCCATCTTGGCCACCAGCCCCGTGACCTGCCGCGCGATGTCCGGCGCGGTCAGCCCGATCTCCGCCATGACCTCCTTGCGGGAGGCGTGGTCGAGGAAGCGCGGCGGGATGCCGAAGTCCCGCAGGGGCACGTCCACGCCCGCGTCCCGCAGCGCCTGCGAGACGGCCGCGCCGACGCCCCCGGCACGGGAGTTGTCCTCGACGGTGACGACGACCCGGTGCTGCTCGGCCAGCGGCGCCATCGCCTCGTCGACCGGCTTGACCCAGCGCGGGTCGACGACGGTCGTCGAGATGCCCTGCTTGTCGAGGAGGTCGGCGATCTCCAGGCACATCGGGGCGAGCGCGCCCACGGAGACGAGCAGGACGTCCGGCCGGGCGGCGTCCGCGCGGCGCAGCACGTCCATGCCGCCGACGCGGCCGACGGCCTGCACGGCGGGGCCGACGGCGCCCTTGGAGTAGCGCACGACGGTCGGGGCGTCGTCGACCTCGACGGCCTCGCGCAACTGGAGGCGGACCTGGTCGGCGTCGCGCGGCGCGGCGATGCGCAGGCCGGGCACGCACTGGAGGATGGACATGTCCCACATGCCGTTGTGGGAGGCGCCGTCGGTGCCGGTGACCCCGGCCCGGTCCAGGACGAAGGTGACGCCGCACTTGTGCAGGGCCACGTCCATCAGGAGCTGGTCGAAGGCGCGGTTGAGGAAGGTGGCGTAGACGGCGAAGACGGGGTGCAGGCCGCCGGTGGCGAGCCCGGCGGCGGACACGGCGGCGTGCTGCTCGGCGATGCCGACGTCGTAGACCCGGTCGGGGAACTCCTCGGCGAACTTCTTCAGGCCGACGGGCTGGAGCATAGCGGCGGTGATCGCCACGATGTCCTCGCGCTCGCGGCCGAGCTTGACCATCTCCTCGCCGAAGACGGAGGTCCAGTCCATGCCGGCGGCGGCGATGGGCAGGCCGGTGTCGGGGTGGATGGGGCCGATGCCGTGGAAGTGGTCGGCCTCGTCCTGCTCGGCGGGCTCGTAGCCGCGGCCCTTCTCGGTGATGCAGTGCACGATGACCGGGCCGTTGAAGCGCTTGGCGCGGGCCAGGGCGGACTCCAGGGCCTCGATGTCGTGGCCGTCGATGGGGCCGACGTACTTCAGGCCGAGGTCCTCGAACATGCCCTGCGGGGCGATGAAGTCCTTCAGGCCCTTCTTCGCGCCGTGCAGCGTCTCGTACAGCGGTTTGCCGACGACCGGGGTGCGCTCCAGGATGTCCTTGCCGCGGGCCAGGAAGCGCTCGTAGCCGTCGGTGGTGCGCAGGGTGGCGAGGTGGTTGGCGAGGCCGCCGATGGTGGGGGCGTAGGAGCGCTCGTTGTCGTTGACGACGATGACCAGGGGGCGGTCCTTGGCGGCGGCGATGTTGTTCAGCGCCTCCCAGGCCATGCCGCCGGTGAGGGCGCCGTCGCCGATGACGGCGACGACGTGGTCGTCCTTCTTCAGGACCTCGTTGGCCTTGGCGAGGCCGTCGGCCCAGCCGAGGACGGTGGAGGCGTGGCTGTTCTCGATCACGTCGTGGTCGGACTCGGCGCGGGCGGGGTAGCCGGACAGGCCGCCCTTGGCGCGCAGCTTGGAGAAGTCCTGGCGGCCGGTGAGGAGCTTGTGGACGTAGGCCTGGTGGCCGGTGTCCCACAGGACCTTGTCCTTCGGCGACTCGAAGACGCGGTGCAGGGCGATGGTGAGCTCGACGACGCCCAGGTTGGGGCCGAGGTGGCCGCCGGTCTTGGAGACTGCGTCGACGAGGAAGCCGCGGATCTCGGCGGCCAGCTCGGTGAGCTGCTCCGGGGTGAGACGGTCCAGATCGCGCGGTCCCGTGATGCGGGTCAGCAGCGGCACCCGTGCCTCCTTGCAGTAGAGCGTGTAGCGCCTGTTCGAGCATTGCCGGGCCTGTCGAGTCTAATGTTCCGCCGTTGTCGGCGGAGTCCGGCCCGCGAGGTGTACCTCACGCGATCGGCTGTAAACCGACGGGTGCCCCGACCCGGCACGGGAACACGCGTTCCCGTCGTCACCCGTGCCCGCACGCGGCCGTGCCCGGCACCGGAAGGACCGGTACCGGGCACGGTGCCGCGCGTGCGGGCGCGGGAACGGCGGGATCAGGCGCGGCCCGCCGACTTCTGGGTGCGCCGGGAGACCGAGTCGATCACGACGGCGGCGAGCAGCACGGCGCCGGTGATCATGTACTGGATCTCGCTGGCCATGCCCTCCAGGTTCAGGCCCTGCTGGATCGACTGGATCACGAGCATGCCGAGCAGCGCGGACCAGATCTTGCCGCGGCCGCCGAAGAGGCTGGTGCCGCCGATGACGGCCGCCGCGATGACGATCATCAGGGTGTTGCCGCCGCCGAGGCTCTTGGTGGCGCCGCCGGACAGGCTCGCGATGAACAGGCCGCCGAAGGCGGCGAGCATGCCGGAGATCGCGAAGACCGTGATCCGTACGCGGTCGACGTTGATGCCCGCGCGGCGCGCGGCCTCGGCGTTGCCGCCGACCGCGAAGACCTGGCGGCCGAAGGTGGTGCGGCGGACCACGAAGTCCGCGAGCACGAGCACGGCGAGGAAGAGCACCAGGGCGAGCGGCAGGCCGCGGGCGCCCTCCGGCTCGTTCAGGAAGTACGCGACGACGAAGCACAGGACGGCGAGCACGCCGGTGCGCAGCAGGATCTCGCTGAGCGGCCGCGCGGGCAGGCCCGCGCCCTTGCGGCGGCGCGCGTCCAGGAGCTGCGCGCCCGCGTACAGCAGGACCGCGGCGAACGCGAGGCCGTACGCGGCGGCCTTGTCGGCGAAGAAGTGGGTGGTGAGGTCCTCGACGACGGAGCCGGAGGGCGTGTTGATGCTGCCCTCCTTGCCCATCAGCCAGATCTGCAGGCCGCTCCAGCCGAGGAAGCCCGCGAGCGTGACGACGAAGGCGGGGACGCCGACCTTGGCGAAGAAGATCCCGTGCACGGCGCCGATGACCAGGCCGCAGACGACGGCGCTGACCACGGAGAGCCAGTCGCCCCAGCCGTGGTTCACGCTGAGCACCGCCCACACGGCGGCGCCGACGCCGGCGACGGAGCCGACGGACAGGTCGATCTCGCCGAGCAGCAGTACGAAGACGATGCCGACGGACATGATGCCGACGCCGGAGGTGAAGACGGCGATGTTGGCGAGGCTGGAGGCGGAGAGGAACTTGTCGTTCTGGAACTGGAAGACCAGGGCGATGACGATCAGGCCCACGACGACGGGCAGGGAGCCCAGCTCACCGCCGCGCACCTTGCGCAGGAACTCCGTCCAGTAGCCGGCGAAGCCCTGCTCGCGCACGAGCAGCCGGGGATCGACGGCCGCGGCGGGGGCCGCCGAGGGCTCGGCGTCCACGGCGGTCGCGGACTTGTCGAGGGGTGTCTTGGCGAGGTCGCTCACTTCGCCTCCTCCTTCGTGGCGGTACGCGCCCGGCGGCGGGTCACGGCGTTGTCCGTGGCGCCGGTGATGGCGGCGATGATCTCTTCGGGGGAGGTGTCGGCGACGTCGAAGACGCCGTTGTTGCGGCCGAGGCGGAGCACCGCGACGCGGTCGGCGACGGCGCGCACGTCGGCCATGTTGTGGCTGATGAGGATGACGCCGTGGCCGCGCTCGCGCAGGCGCTCGACCAGGTCGAGGACCTGCGCGGTCTGCTCGACGCCGAGGGCCGCGGTGGGCTCGTCGAGGATGACGACCTTGGGGTCGCCGACGAGGGCGCGGGCGATGGCGACGACCTGGCGCTGGCCCCCGGAGAGGGCGGCGACGGGGATGCGGACGCTCGGGATGCGGATGGACAGGGTGTCCAGGAGCTCCCGGGCGCGCTTCTCCATGGCGATCTCGTCGAGGACGGAGGCGGTCCTCAGCTCGCTGCCGAGGAACAGGTTGGCGACGACGTCCAGGTTGTCGCAGAGCGCGAGGTCCTGGTAGACGGTGGCCACGCCGAGGTTCTGGGCGTCGTGGGGGCGGCCGACGCGGACTTCGCGGCCCTCCCACTCGATGGCGCCCTCGTCGATCGGGTGGACGCCTGAGATGGTCTTGACGAGCGTCGACTTGCCGGCGCCGTTGTCGCCGACGAGGGCGACCACCTCACCGGTGTGGATCTCGAGGTCTACGTCCGTGAGCGCCTGGACGGCGCCGAACCGCTTGGAGACCCCGCGCAACGCCAGCACGGGCGTAGCGGACACGTGAATCAGCTCCTTCGCCGCCGGACCGGCGGGGATGGTGGATCGCTGGAAGGAAGAGGCCGGGAAAAGGCCGGCCAAGGACAGGGGGCGCCGGTGCCCGCCCTCCGGCCGCGGCGCGGAGGGGGTGCCGCGACGGGAGCCCGGAGGGAGAGGGAGCACGCGGGCACCGGACACCGGACACCGGGGAGGTCAGCGTGACCGCGGGGCCGCGTCGACCACCGGGGGTACGGCGACCGCCGGGGGCGCGGCGGAATCGTTCCGCCGCCCGCCCCGGGACCCGGCCGGGGCTACTTGATCCCGGCCTCCGCGCAGGCGGCCTTGAACTGCTTGGTGCAGATCTCGCTCGCCTTGTAGACCTTGTCCTTGATGATCGTGTCGGCGACGTCGTCCTTCGTGATGGCCTGGGCGTCGTAGAGCTTGGCGGGGATGTTCTTGAAGTCGCCGCTCAGGGAGTTGACCTTGCGGTCGATGAGGTCGTCGATGTCCTTGCCCTTGAGCAGGCGCACCGCGATCTCGGCGGTGGTCTCGGCCTCCGGCTTGATCTGCTTGTAGATCGTGAAGGCCTGGTCGCCGCTCAGCAGGCGCTGCACGCCCGCGAGTTCGGCGTCCTGGCCGCCGACGGGGACGTCGATGCCGCGCTGCTTGAGGGCGGTGATGATGCCGCCGGCCATGCCGTCGTTGGCGGAGTAGACGCCGTCGATGCCGTCCTTGCCGAGCTTGTCGATGGCGGTGGCCATCTTCTTGTTGGCCTCGTCGGGCGACCAGTCGGGGATGTCCTGCTCGTACGCGATCTTCTTCACGTTCTTGTCGAGCACCGAGTGGGCGCCCTTCTTGAAGAACGGGGCGTTCGGGTCGGTCGGCGAGCCGTTGATCATGACCACGTTGGCGTCCTTGGCCTTGGACCCGAGGGCCTTGACCAGGGCGCCGCCCTGCAGGCGGCCGATCTTCTCGTTGTCGTAGGACACGTAGGCGGACAGCGGGCCCTCGGCCAGGCGGTCGTACGCGACGACCTTGACGCCCTGCTTGTCGGCGCGCTCGATCCAGCCCTTGGTGGACTTGTAGTCCACCGCGTCGAGAATGATCACCTTGACGCCCTGGGTGATGAGGGCGTCGAATTGCTTCTTCTGGGTCTCGATGTCCTGCGCGGCGTTGTTGTACTTGATCTCGCAGTCGCCGCACAGCGACTTGATCTTCGACTCCATGATCGGGCGGTCGAAGGTCTCGTAACGCGTGGTCTTGTTCTCCGGAAGGAGCAGACCAATGGTCTTTCCGTCGCCGCCACTTCCCTTGTCGTCGTCACCGCCGCCGGCCTCGCCGCAGGCGGCGAGACCGAAGGCCATGGAAACGGTGGCGGTGCCTATGACGACGCGACGCGTCCATGCATTCATTTGGGGGTGCCTCCCTGACGTGGCCGCGTCGTTGCGGCCGAGGTGGCTCGAAGTCAACTCGGCCGCCCGACACGCGTCAAGGAGTAAATCCTTAACGAGATGACAACGGTGCCATGCGTTATCTAAGTGAAGGCAGGTGCCGCCGTCGGGACCGACCCGTCCAAAAGCGTCGAATCCCCCATCTCGCTGAGGGCGAGCGCGAGCGCGCCGAGCACCTCCGCGCGGGAGCCGAGGGCGCCGGGCAGGACGGAGAGCTGCCGGGCCGCGCTCGGGATCGCGTACCGGCCGACGGACTCGCGGATCGGCCCGAGCACCAGCTCACCGGCCTCGGCGAGGGCGCCGCCGAGGACGACCCGGCTGGGGTTGAGCAGGTTGCAGAGGTTCGCCACCCCGCTGCCGATGTGCCGCCCGACGTCGGCGATCACGCGCCGGCAGCCCGGGTCCCCCTCGCGGGCCAGGGCCACGACGCCCTCCATGGTCAGGTCGTCGCCGTGGCTGGAGTGCAGCAGCGGCAGCACGTAGCGGGCGGCGGCGAAGGTCTCCAGGCAGCCGCGGTTGCCGCAGCGGCAGACGGGCCCGGACTCGTCCAGCGTGATGTGCCCGATCTCCCCGGCCGTGCCGCCGGGGCCGCGGTAGATGCGCCCGCTGATCACCAGGCCCGCGCCGACACCGCTCGCGACCTTGATGTACGCGAGGTCCCTGACGCCCTTGCCGCTGCCCCAGACCAGCTCGCCGAGGGCGCCCAGGTTGGCGTCGTTGTCCACGTGCACGGGCACCCCGAGCCGGTCCTTCAGCTCCTCGGCGGGCTTGGTGCCCGCCCAGCCCGGCAGGATCGAGGTGGAGCCGAGGGTGCCGGACTCCACGTCGATGGGCCCGGGCACGCCGAGCCCGACGCCCGCGACCTTCGACCGGTCCACGCCCGCCCGCTCGATGAGCCGGCCGACCAGGCGCTCGGCCCGGTCGAAGCCCTGGGCCGCGGAGGCGTCCACGTCCAGCGGCTCGGACTGCTCGGCGAGCACCTTGTGGGCCAGGTTGCCGAGGGCCACCCGCAGGTGGGTGTGGCCGAAGTCGACGCCGATGACCATGCCCGCGTCGCCGCTGAGCGAGACGCTGCGGGCCCGGCGGCCGCCCGCCGAGGTGGGCGTGACCTCGACCGTGCCGCCGTCCTTCAGCTCCCGGACGATGTTCGACACCGTCGCGGCGGACAGGCCCGTCGTCCTGGCGATCTCCGCCTGCGTGAGCGACCCCGCGAGCCGTACCGCGCGTACGACCCGCTCGAGATTTGCTCGGTGCAGTGACGACTGCGACCCCGGAGTCTCCATCGACTCATCCACTCCCGCCTACGGCGGACGGCACCGTCGCCGCCCGTACAAGTTGTGAACTCCAAGCTGTGCTGTAGGTGTTACCTCAGTCAAGTCCTTGACAGAAATCCGGGGCCCGGCCGCGGGGCCGCCGCGCGCACGCGAACAGGGCCGGGGCCGGACGGTGGGCACCCGCCCGCCCGTCCTGCCCCGGCCCCGCGCACCGGGCGCGTCCGTTCACTTGATGGTGGCCGCCGTGAGCCCCGACTGGACCTGCCGCTGGAAGGACACGTACACCACGAGCACCGGGATCATGGAGATCGTCATGCCCGCGTACAGGGCGGGCAGGTCGGTCTCGTAGTTCCCCTGGTTCATCAGGCTCACCAGGCCCTGGGCGAGCATCGAGCGGTCCTCGTCGCCGCCGCTCTGCTTCTGCATGAGGGTGAGCGGCAGGATGTACTGGTTCCACTGCCCCAGGACGTTGAAGATCCCGACGCTGATCAGGCCGGGCTTCGCCATCGGCACCATGATCTGGAAGAACACCCGGGTGTGCGAGGCGCCGTCGATGACCGCCGCCTCGTGCACGGCCGTCGGCAGCGTCCGGAAGAACGAGTGCAGGTAGAACACGGTGAAGGGCAGCGAGTACGCCACGTACACGAGGATCAGTCCCTGGTACGTGTTCAGCATGCCCAGGCGGTCGACCATGAAGTACAGCGGGACGAGCGCGAGGAACACCGGGAACATCGACCCGGCCACGAAGAAGTAGTACAGGAACCGGTTGCCGAAGAACTCGTAGCGGGCCAGGACGTACGCCGCCATGGCGCCGAGCAGCATCGTGAGCGGGATGGAGAAGGCCATCACGATGAGCGTGTTCAGGAGGTAGTCGCCGACGCCCTTCTCCCAGCCGCGCTGGAACGCGTCCAGGCTCCACTCGGTGGGCCAGGTCCAGGCGCTGGACTTGATCTGCGAGTCGGACTTGAAGTTGCCGAGCAGGATCCAGAACAGCGGCAGGACGATCATGATCGCCCACAGCACCAGGAAGCCGTGCGAGAAGGCGTTGAGGGTCCTGCCCTCCATCACGTCCGTGCGGCCGGGTCCGCCGCGCCCGCCCCGCTGGCCGGGCACCCTGACCTTGGTGACGGGGGGCTGTGTCGCGGGAGCCGTCATGGTGCTCGCGCCTCCCTAGTACTCGATGCGGTCGCGGCGGCTGAGCCGCAGCGTGACGATGGACACGATCAGGGTGAGCAGCAGCATCACGACGCCCATGGCGCAGGCGTAACCGCTCTTGCTGTACGTCTGGAAGTTCCGCATCAGGTACGTCGAGATGACCTCGCTGCTGTGGTCGGGGCCGCCGCCGAAGTCCTGCGAGGTGAGCGTGGAGATGAGCAGGAAGGCGTCCATGGACAGGATCGCGAGGAACACCCAGGCCGTCTGGATGGTCTCCCACAGCAGCGGCAGGGTCACCCGGAAGAAGGTCTGGAACCGCCCGGCGCCGTCCAGCAGCGCGGCCTCGTAGATGTCCCGGGGAATGGACTGCATGGCGGCGGAGAACAGCACCATGTAGAAACCGGCGCCGGCCCAGATCATCACGAAGACGATGCACCACAGGACCAGGTCGGGGTCGTTCAGCCATTCCGTGGGGTGGTTCTTGTCGCCGAGCCCCACGGCCTGGAGCGTGCCGTTGATGAGGCCCGAGTCGTCACCGCGGTAGACCGCTTTGAACAGAATGGCGAGAATCGCGACGGAAAGGACCTGCGGGAAGAAGAAGATGATCCGGTAGAAACCGGAGCCTTTCACCCCGGAGACGCCGCCCGCTCCGCCGCGCCCGCCGACATTCACCATGAAGGCGAAGAAGAGTGACAGCAGAATCGTGAGGGTGGGCACGAGAATCAGGAGCAGGGCGTTGTGCTGGAGCGCCTTGATGAAGACGTCGTCCTTCGCCAGGTCCTGGTAGTTGTCGAACCCGATGAAATTGAACTTCTGGGAAGCCCCGCTCCAGTCGGTGAAGGAGTAGCTGATGGTCTGGATGTAGGGCCAGACCACGAGCAGCAGATAGAGCCCGACGGGAAGGACGAGGAATCCCGCGATGAAGGGGTACTTTTTCCGATGCATGACACCCTGCTCCCGGTCCCGCGCGCCCCTCGCTACTTCCGCCTGTGCTTGTCCGTGCCCTTCTTGGCTTCCTTGTCGACGGCCTGCTGGCAGCGCTCCAGCCACTTCTTCGGGGTGATGCGTTTGGCCATCAGCTCACCGGTGGCGTTCTGGATCTCGACGTCCAGCTCGCCGTACCACTCCGAGTAGCGGTAGTTGAAGCGCTCGTCGACGGGGCAGTTGTCGACGGCCGCGAGGGCGGTCTTGATGCCGGGGCGCAGCTCGACGCTCTTGTCCACGTACTCCGGGCCGAGCACGGACAGCGAACTGGCCTTCCGGGCGAAGTCGGTGGCGCCCTCCTTCGACAGCATGCGGCGCAGGAACTCCAGGCCGCCGGGGACGTTCTTGGCCTTGGACGGCACGATGAACGGCTCGTCGGCGCCGACGCGCACCGCGTGCAGCTTCATCTTGGAGCCGGGCAGCAGCGGCAGCGGCAGGAACGTCATCTCGAAGTCCTCGGGCGTCTGCTTGGCCTGCTCGTTCTCCAGCCAGGACCCGGAGGGGATGAAGACCGCCTTGTACTCGTTCCACTTGGTCTGGGCCTCGGTGTGCTCCAGGGAGTTGGTGCCCGGCATGAGCAGGCCCTTCTCGACGATCTCGTAGACCGCCTCGATGGAGCGCTCGGCGGCGTCGTTGCCGACGAACGCCTTGGGGTCGAGGTTGTCGATCGCCTTGACGGCGTCCATGCCGCCGGTCTTCGCGATCAGGTCCATGATCACGATGTTCATGTAGTACGGGTACTTGCCCTGGTGGGCGAGGCCGCCGATGCCCTTGGACTTGGCGTCCTTCATGATGTCCAGGAGCTGGTCCCAGGTCTTCGGGACCTCCCAGCCGTGCTTCTTGAACAGCTTGTTGGAGTACCACAGGCCCCAGGCCGCGTACACGTAGAACAGCGCGTGGAACTTCCCGCCGAACGTGCCCTGTTCGATGGTCCCCGGCAGCATGATGTCGCGGATCTTCTTGCTCGGGTCGTCGATGGAGGGCGCGTCGAGCAACTGCGTGAGGTCGGTGAGGTGGCCTTCCTTGTACAGCGTGTCGAGCTTCATCTTCTTCGACCCGGAGTCGTCGACGACGTCCGGCGGGTTGCCCTTGTTGAAGCGGGGCTGGAGCTTGCCGGTGACGTCCTGCTCACCGCTGTGCGAGACCTCGCCGCCGTACTTCTTCTCGTACGACGCCTCCCAGGCCTTGGCGTACTCGTCGCCGTAGCCGCCCTTGAAGATGAAGACGTCCAGGTCGTTGCCCTCGGCGACGCCGAAGGGGTTCTCCTTGGTCTTCTTGACCGTCTTCGCCTTGTCGTCGTCGTCCCCGCCGCCGGAGGCGCACGCGGACAGAAAGCCCATCGTGGGTACGGAGATGAGGCCGAGGGCGGCGCTCCGCTTGATCAGGTCGCGGCGTCCCAGGCCGTCGCTGCCGGGCGTACGGGGTGTGCCGGGCGTACGGGGTGACGCGGGCGTACCGGAGGTGGATCCCATGCTCAAGTCCTCGCTCTCTTCCAGGACTCAGGCGGTGAACCGGATCCTCCCCGGCACCGCGGAGTTGTGGAGCTGGTGTCGTGCGATGGTGCGGGATTGTCCGACGGGGGCCGAGCGGTCGCCGCATTCGGCCGACCGGGCCGCCCGGACGCGGACAGGTATAGTCCACTCGCCGCGCGGCAAGCAAGATCGAAAGCAGCTTTCGGCCGCCACCTTTTCCGAGTTGAGACCTCGTGTGGCGAAACCTCGCGGGGTGTCGCGCGGGGGCCTCGTGGGGTGAGGTCCCCCGCGGCGAATTCCCGGTCGGCCGAGGAGGGGCCGCAATTCCCGGCCGAATCCGGGACGAATGCCGGACGCTTTCCCGGCCCCCGGCGGCGGGGGCGGCCCCTCAGGGGCACGGGGTGGGCGCGTCCGCGGTGCGGCGCGTCTGGGCGGGCAGGGCGACGGCCGCGTCGGCACCGGAGGGCGCGGGCTCGGCGGGCTCGTCGCCCCGGGCCAGGCCCAGGCGCAGGTGGACGAGGCGGGCGATGTCGACGAGCGTGCTGTTGCGGTTGCGCAGCAGTTCCATGGGCGGGATCTCGATGCCGTAGCGGCGCTGGAGGGTGACGAGGAGTTCGGCGCCCATGAGGGAGTCCATGCCGTAGCTGTCGACGCGCTGGTGCGGGTCGAGCTGGCCGGGTTCCATGCGCATGACCTCGGCGAGCATCTGGCGCAGGCTCTCGGTGAGGTGGTGCACCGCGTCCTCGGCGGACATCCGGCCGAGGCGCCGGACGAGCTCGTCCCTGCCGAGGTCGTCGGCGGCTCCGGCCGGGACCAGCGCGGCCAGGCGCGGGCTGCGCACCACGGGCAGCAGGCTCCGGGTGACGCCCCAGTCGAAGGTGCCGACCAGGGCCGTGCCGGCGTCCGCCGCCAGCAGCGCCTCCAGGTGGGCGAAGGCACGCGCGGGGGCGAGGGAGTTGAGGCCCACGGCTTCCAGGGCCGGGGTGAGGCCGGTGCGGGCGACGTAGCCGACGTCGGCGACGGCTCCCCAGGCGACGGCCAGGGCGGGCAGGCCCGCCTGCCGGCGGCTGCGGGCGAGGGCGTGGAGGTAGAGGTTGCCGCCGCAGTAGGGGGCCTGGCGGACGTTGCCGATGGTGGCGGCGGCGGAGGAGTACAGCAGGAAGAGGTCGCAGGCGCGGTCGCGGGTGAGGGCGTCCAGGACGGCGGCCCCGCCGACCTTGGGCGCCATGACGGCGGCGGTCCGGTCGGCGTCCAGGGCGAGGAACTCGTCGTCGTCGAGGTGCATGGCGCAGTGGACGACGCCGCGCAGCGGGTGCCCGCCCGCGTCGAGGCTCCTGGCGAGGGCGGTCATGGCCGGGGCGTCGGCCGCGTCGGCGGCGTGGGCGGTCGCGTGCACACCCCGCTCGCGCAGCCGGGCGAGGACGTCCGGCGCCTCGGGGGCGGCCGCGCCGCGGCGGCTGACCAGGGCGAGGTGCCGGGCCCCGCGGTCGGCGAGCCACTCGGCGGTGGCCGCGCCGAAGCCGCCGGTGCCGCCGGTGACCAGGTAGGTGCCGTCCGGGTCGAGCCGCAGGGGGGCGTCCGGGCGGCGCTCCACGAGGGGGGCTTCGTCCAGCGGGTCGAAGGCGACGACGACCTTGCCGATGTGCCGGGAGTGCTGGAGGCGGCCGAAGGCCTCCTCGACGCGGGCCGCGGGGTGGACGCTGTGCGGCAGCGGGCCGCAGGCGCCGGTGGCGAGGGCGTCGAGGACGTCGTCGGCGAGTTCCTGGAGCGCCTCGGGGCGGTGGACGAGCTTGGTGAGGTCCACGCCGAAGAAGGCGATGTTGTCGGCGAACGGCCGCAGCGGCAGGGGCTTGTTCTCGTAGATGTCCCGCTTGCCGAGCTCCACGAACCGGCCGCCGGGGCGCAGGAGTTCCAGGCTGCGGGTCAGCGCCTCACCGGCCAGCGAGTTGAGCACGACGTCGACGCCGCGGCCCGCGGTGAGCTCCCTGACCCGCTCGGCGAAGTCCAGGGTGCGGGAGTCGAGCACGTGCCGGACGCCGAGGGTGCGCAGGAGGTCGCGCTTCAGGTCGCTGCCCGCGGTGGCGACGACGTGGGCGCCGCGCGCGTGGGCGTAGCGCACCGCCGCGAGGCCGACGGCTCCGGCGCCGCCGTGGACCAGGACGGTCTCGCCCGGCCGGAGCCGGGCGAGGGTCTTCAGGCCGTAGACGACGGTGGCGGCGGCCACGTACACGGTGGCCGCCTCGGTGAGGCGCATCCCGTCCGGTACCGGCAGCAGGACCGGTTCAGGGGCCGCCGTGCGGGAGGAGAGGGCGGCGGGGGCCAGGCCGAACACCCGGTCGCCGGGGGCGAAGCGGGTGGCGTTCTCCCCGCAGGCGACGACGGTGCCGGCGCACTCGAAGCCGATGCCGTGCTCCCCCAGGGCGCTCTCGAAGGCCTGGCCGGGCAGCAGGCCCGTGGCCTTCATGATGTCGCGGTAGTTCAGCGCGGCGGCACCCACCTCGATCAGCACCTCGCCGGGGCCGGGCGCCGCGGACTCCGCCTCCTCCCACGCCAGTCGGTACGTCAGGCCGGGGTTGCGCACCCGCAGGGTGTACGACGTCCCGCCGGTGGCGGGGGCGGCCGTGGGGCGGTGCCGTTCGCGCGGGACGAAGCGGCCCCGCCGGGTGAGGACGATCTCGTCGTCGTCGGTCTCGGTGAGCAGTTCGCGGGCGAGGCGCCGCGCGTCCGCGGCCGGGTCGTCACCGGCGTGCAGGGCGATGCGGCGGCAGCCCGCGTCGGGGTGCTCGTTGGCGACGGTACGGGCCACGCCCCAGGCCGCCGCGTCCAGCGGGTGCGGCTCGGCACCGGCGGTCGGCACCGCCCCGCAGGGCCGGGTCACCAGGGTGAGCCGCACCTGGCCGCCGGGGAGGTCCTGACCGGCGAGGAGGCAGGTGCGCAGCACCTCGGCCCGCCGGGCGGCAACGGCCGTGGCACGGCTCGCCTCCTGCTCGGCCGGTGCGCCGAGGACCAGCACCACGTGCACGGTGCCGTCCGCCGAGGCCTCCACCGCCGCGGCGAGCACACGCTGCCAGCCTTCACGGGTGACGGGGGCGGCCGCCGGCCCGGTGCGGCAGGCCCCCCGCTCGGTGAGGACCGCCGTCAGCGCGGCGCCCAGCGCACGGGCGCCGCCGGACTCGGTGACGACGAGGTGCGTGCCGGGGGGCGGGGGTGGTGCGGCGGGGGCGGGGGCGGGACCGGTGGCCGGGCCGGATGCGGAGGCGGCAGCCGGACTGGGCACGGAACCAGCGCCCGTACTGGGCACGGAGGCGGCAGCCGGATCGGATACGGCACCGGCAGCCGAGCCGGGGCCGCGCCCCGAAGCCCGCCCGGGCACAGAACCCGCACCCGCACCCGCCACGGACCCAGTAGCCAACCCAACCCCCCTCCGCGCGAGCAGCACCGACATCTGGCGGTGGACCGCCGTCCCGGGCTCCGCGCCGAGCTGGACAACGTCCTCGTAGCCGCAGCGCCGGAGCAGGGGCGGCCAGGCGTCGCGCGGCAGCAGCAGGGAGTGCGGGCGCAGGCCGGTGTCGGTGTGGTCGTAGAAGCTGTCCAGGAAGCCGAAGAGGCCGGCGATCCTCTCCGGGTCGTGGACCTCGGTGGCGAGCAGTGCCCCGCCCGGTGCCAGGAGCGTGGCGACGTGCCGCAGCGCGGTGCCCAGGTCCCGCGCGGCGTGCAGGGAGAAGCCCGCCACCACCAGGTCGAAGCCGCCCGGCGCGAAGCCCTGTGCGCCGGGGTCGGTGTCGAGGTCGAGGGTGCGGTGGTCGAGGAAGTCGTAGGCGGCGAACCGCGCCTTGGCGCGGGTGAGGAAGAACCCGGCGACGTCCGTGAAGCAGTAGCGGGTGCGGTCGGGCGGCAGCAGGGGCAGGAGGGCCGCGGTGGTGCCGCCGGTGCCCGCACCCACCTCCAGGACGCGCAGCGGCCGGTCGGCGGGCCAGCACCGCACCATCTCGGTCACCAGGGTCTGCAGGAGCCGGTTGTGGAGGCGGGTCAGCGGCGCGAGGTCGTAGAAGGCCTCCAAGGCCTGCGCCGAGGCCTCTCCGGTCAGCAGTTCCAGCGGGTCGCGGGTGCCGCGCAGCAGCGCGTCGAGGTGGCGGCTGTGGTGGGACAGCAGGGAGATGAAGTCGACGTTCGCGGGGTCGTCGGCCAGGCCCCGCCGGAGGGCCTCCGCCCAGTCCTCCGCGGCCCGCGCGGTGGCGTGCAGGCGGTACCGGCCGTCGCCCTCCGCCGTGAGGTACCCGTGCCGGAGCAGGGCGGGCAGCAGCAGGTCGAGCAGGCGCAGCCCGCGCTCGGCGAGGCCGTGCCCGGCCAGCTCCGGGAGGCGGAACGCGGCGCCGGGGTCGGGCAGCAGCCCGGCGAGGCACCGCGCGAGACCGGACACCAGGCCCCGGTCGAGGGCCTGGCCCGCGCTGTCGTCGGCCGCCGACCGCCGCCACGCGGCGACGACGCCCTCGACGCGGTCCCGGCAGGCCTCGGCGAGCGCGGCGGGGGCGGGCAGGGGCGAGGGCGCGCAGGGCTCGTCGTCGTGGGGTGCGGCGCGCAGCACGGTGTGGCTGACGGTGAGCGGCGCCCGGTGGGCGGCGGCGAAGCGGCGCAGGCGGCAGCCGTCGAGCCGGGCGGTGACGGTGCCGTCCGGGTCGCTGAGGGTGATGTCCCAGCAGACCTCGTCCTCGGTGCGGGACCGCTCGCGGACGAGGACGGTGCCGGTGGGGGCGGGCGGCTGCCAGACGCGGACGGCGTCGATGGAGGAGGGCAGGAAGCACCGGCCGTCGGCGACGCGGTCGGCGAGCAGCGGGGCCCCGGCCTGCAACGCGCCGTCCAGCAGCCCCGGGTGGACGGTGTACGGGTCGGCGGGCCGGTCGCAGGCGTACCGGGCGAGGACCTCGCCGTCACCGACGCGCAGCCCGGTCAGGGTGCGGAAGGACGGCCCGTAGTCGAGCCCGGCACGGGCGCAGGCGCGGTAGTGCGCGTCGGCCTCGACCGGGTGCGGGAACCGGTCGTCGCCCAGGTCCGCCGCGGACAGGCGGGGCGGCCGGGGGCGCACGAGGGCGCGGACGCGCGCGCGGACGTGCCGGCGGGGCTCCGGGGAGTGCTCGTCGGTGCTGGCGACGAGCAGGGTGCCGTCGTCGGGGTTGAGGGAGGTCTGCACGCGCAGGGCGGAGGTGTCGGGCCAGGGCAGGACCAGGACGGCCTGGATGTCGAGGTGCTCCACCTCCACCGGGCCGCCGAGCGCGGCCCGTCCGGCGGCCAGGGCCAGCTCCACGTAGCCGGTGGCGGGCATGACCACGGAGCCGGCCACCTTGTGGTCGGCGAGCCACGGCGTCAGCACGGCGTCCGGGGCGCCGGACCACACGGGTGCGGGCGCCCGGCCGCGGACGCCGAGCAGCGGGTGCTCCAGCGCCCCGCCGGCCCAGGCCTCCTTCGCGCCGCTCCAGTGCCGCCGCCGCTGCCAGGGGTACGCGGGCAGCTCCACGACCCGCCCCCGGCGCGGGAAGTAGCGGGCCCAGTCCGTGCCGGTCCCGGCCGCGAGCAGGGCGGCGCGGGCGGCGGCCAGGCACCGGCGGCCGTCCTGGTCGCGGCGCAGGGTGTCCAGGACGGCGGTGCGGACCTGGCGGCGGGCGCGGGTGAGGCGGCGCAGATAGCTCCGGAGCACCGGGTGCGGGCCGATCTCCAGGAACACGTCCGCGCCGCCGCCCAGGGCGCCCTCGACGGCGGCGGCGAAGGCGACCGGCTCGCGGACGTTGCGCCACCAGTACTCCCCGTCCAGGGCCTGTCCCGCCAGGCGGGAGCCGGTCACCGTGGAGTGGTACGGCACCCGTGCGCCGCCGGGCTCCAGACCCTTGAGCGCGGCGGTCACCTCGGCCTCCTGGGCGTCCATGGCGGCGCTGTGGAAGGCGTAGTCGAGGCCGAGGTCGCGGAAGAAGACGCCGCGCTCCTCCAGGCGGCGGCCCAGGTCGGCGAGGGCAGGCGGGTCACCGGCGAGGGTGGTGTCGTCGGCGGTGTTGATCCCGGCGATCTCCAACCGGCCCGCGTACGGGGCGATTTCGCGCTCCGCCTCCCGCGGGCCGAGGCCCACCGCGGCCATCCGCCCGCGCCCGGCGGTGGCCGCCTGCGCCCGGCTGCGCACCGCGATCACCTCCGCCGCCTGCGCCAGGCTCAGCGCGCCGCAGGTGTGGGCGGCGGCCACCTCGCCCACGCTGTGCCCGAGCACCAGGGACGGCTCCGCGCCCTGCTCCCGCAGCAGCGCGACGACGCCCAGTTGGAGGGCGAAGAGCAGCGGCTGGGCGACCTCGGTCGCCTCCAGGCGCCACTCCTCGGCCGGGCGCCGGAACACCTCGGCCACGGACCAGCCGAGCACGGGCCGCAGCTCCCGGTCCACGGCGTGCACCGTCTCACGGAAGAGGGGCTCGTGGGCGTACAGGTCGGCGCCCATGCCGGGCCACGCGGAGCCGTTGCCGGAGAACACGAACGCCACCTGCCCGGCCTCGACGGCCTCCACCGGTACGCGCGCGTCCGCCCGCCGCAGCCGCGCGGCCGCCTCGGCGGCGCCGTGGGCGAGGACGGCGGTGCGGTACGGGTGCGGGGCCCGCCGTCGGCACGACGTGTAGGCCAGGTCGTAGAAGTCGCCCTCGTCGGCGGCCTCCAGCCGCGCGGCCGTCCGGGCCACCGCCTCGTCCAGGGCCTCACGGGTCCGCGCGCTCACCAGCACAGGCAGCCCTTCCGGCGGGCCCGCGGGAGCGGCCGACTCCCGGCCCGGGGAGCCGTCCGGCTCCGGCCCCGACGGCTCGGCGGGCGGTGCCTCGGCCAGGATGACGTGGGCGTTGGCCCCGCCGAAGCCGAAGGAGTTGACCCCGACGACCGCCCGGCCGCCCGCGGGCAGCGGCCGCGCCTCGGTGACCAGGTCCAGGCCGAGGCCGGGGAAGTCGATGTCGGGGTGCGGCACGTCGGCGTGGAGGGAGGCGGGGATGCGGCGGTGGCGCAGCACCAGCAGCGCCTTGCAGATCCCGGCCATCCCGGACGCGGGCTCCAGGTGCCCGAGGTTGGTCTTGACCGAGCCCAGCGGCAGCGCGCCGTTGATCCTCCGCACCCCAAGGGCGCGGCCGACGGCCTCGGCCTCGGCGGGGTCGCCGACCGGGGTGCCGGTGCCGTGCGCCTCGAAGTAGACCAGCTCGTCCGGGTGCACCCCGGCGGCGGCGTACGCCTGCCGCAACAGGGCCTCCTGCGCGCGCGGGTTGGGCAGGGCGAGGCCCATGGTGCGGCCGTCGCTGTTGCTCGCGCTGCCCAGGACGACGGCGTGGATCCGGTCGCCGTCGGCGCGTGCCCGCTCCAGCGGCTTGAGCAGCAGCACCCCGCCGCCCTCGGCGCGCACGAACCCGTCCGCGTCGGCGGAGAACGCGGCGCAGCGGCCGCGCCGGGACAGCATCGAGGCCTGGGAGAAACCCACGTAGTGGTAGGGGCTCAGGAGGATGTTGGCGCCGCCGCACACGGCGAGGCCGCTGGTGCCCTCCCACAGCGTGTGGCAGGCCCGGTCGAGCGCCACCAGCGCGGACGAGCAGGCGGTGTCCACCGCCATGCTGGGCCCGCACAGGTCGAAGGCGTGGGAGAGCCGGTTGGCGGCGATGGACGAGGCGGCGCCCACCATGGTGTACGCGTTCACCGACCGCATGTCGAGGAACTGCAGCGGGCCGTACGAGGCGTCCGAGATGCCCACGTACACGGCCGTGTCGCTGCCCGCCAGGTCCGCCGGGTCGACGGCGGCGTCGTCCAGGGCCTCCGCGGTCAGCTCCAGGAGCAGCCGGTGCTGCGGGTCCATCTGCGCGGCCTCCTTCGGGGAGATGCCGAAGTAGGCGGCGTCGAAGCCCGCGACGTCGTCGAGGAACCCGCCGGCCGCGGTGTAGCTCTTCGCGGGGCGCGGCACCACCGGGTCCACGAACCGCTCCGCCTCGAACCGGTCGGACGGCATCTGCCCGACCACGCTGCGCCCTTCGCTCAGGACCGTCCACAGGCCGGCGAGGTCGTCGATGCCGCCCGGCAGCCGGCAGGAGACCCCGATGACGGCGATGGCTCGTTCGTCGGGCACGGCGCAGTGGTCCATGGTGCGGCCTTCCGCGGGTCGGAGGACGGGCCGGCAGCCCGTGCCGACCCCAACAGCAGCACGTACCGTATCCGTTCAACTACTTTTCGTGACACGCCGGGACGGTGTCGTCGCCGGTCCGGTGCGACGGGCCCGGGGCCGGGGAGGCCGGGCCTCCGCCGTGCGCGGCGGTACGTTTCTGTGGCGCGGGGGGGGCGCGGCACCGCGGCCGGTTCACCCGAAGCGGTGGCCGGTCCGGCGCGGAGCGCGGTGCACTCGTTCGCGCGGTACCGGCGACCGGGCCCGGGCACGGGGCACCTCCACCCGCCCCGGCACCTCTAGCGTGGGCCCCCGCGCGGCCGGTGCCGGTCCGGCCCCACGCCCGGTCGGCGTCACACCTCCGCCAACCCGCAGGCCACGCACCCGAGTCGGGTGCCCCTCCCCCGCCAAGGAGCCTCCCGTGTCCATCCTGCTCACCGGAGCCACCGGCTTCGTCGGCTGCCGCGTCCTGCGGGAACTCCTCGCCGACGACACCGACGACACCGACGACACCGACGAACCCGTCACCGTGCTGGGCCGCGGCACCCCGGACGAGCTCCGGGCGCGGGTGGAGGCGACCATGACCTGGCTGACGGAAGCCCCGCCGCCGCCACGCGCCTTGGCGCGGCTGCGCTACGTCTCCGGGGACATCGAGCGGCCGGGCCTCGGCCTGTCGGCGGCCGACCGCGCGCGCACCCTGGACGGCCTCCGGGAGGTCTGGCACAGCGCGGCCCTGCTCAACTTCATGGACGCCCCCGCCCCGTTGCACCGCGCCAACGTGCGGGGCACCCGCCACGTGCTGGACCTCCTGGAGGCCGCGCCCGCGGCGGAGCTGCGCCACATCAGCACCGCCTACGTCGCCGGGCGCCGGAGCACCGGGCACGTCCTGGAGGACGACCTGAGCGAGGACAGCGGCTTCATGTCCCGGTACGAGGAGAGCAAGTACACGGCCGAACGCCTCCTGCGCGCCTGGTCGGCCGCGACCGGACGGGCGGTCACGGTGTTGCGCCCCAGTCTGCTGGTCAGTGACCGGCCTGCCCCCGAGGGGCTGCCGGGCCAGCCGGTGGACGTGTTCATCCGGCTCGTCGACCAGGTGGCGAACGGCTGGACCGCGCGCGGCCACGGCGTGGCGGAGCTGCTCAGGGGCGGCCTGCGGGGCGACCGGGTCCGCGTCCGGGTGGAGGCCGACCCCGAGGGCACCCTCAACCTGCTCCAGGTGGACCACGCGGCCCGCGCCATGGTCCGGGCCGCGGCCGCGCCCGTCGACGGCCCGCCCCGGGTGCGCACCCTGCACGTCACGCATCCGCGGGAGACCCCCTTCCGGACCGCCCTCGACGCCCTCGCGACGCGCTACCCCGGCCTCTCGCTGAGCGTGCACGCCGAGGTCGGCAACCCCACCCGCCTTGAGCGCACGCTGACCGAGGAGACCTGGCGCCACCTGCCGGGGCTGAGCACCCTGCGCCGCACCTACGACCGCACGCACTTCCTCAAGGCCGTCGGCGACCTGCCCGACCCCGACCCCGTCGACGAGGCGTACCTCGCGCGCGCCTTCAGCCGCGCGGACCTGCCGACGGCCGTGTAGCGCCCACCCGAGAAGGCGCGGCGCCCCCTCCGAGAGAGGTGCGGCACCTACCCGGCAATAGACGCAGCGCCCCCCGACGAAGGCGCGGCCCCCGCCCCAGGAAGGGCGTGGCCGGGCCGCGCGCCGGACGAACGCTTCGCCCGCACGGGGCAGGATCCGGCCCCACCGTGTCGTAGCCGCGCCCCGGCTCGTTCTCCTTCCATGATCTGTGGACGGCGGCCTGACGCCCGGTCGGCACACCGGCGCCCCGGCCCGGCGGCCGCGTTGCGCGCGCTCCGCCGCCCCTCTCGACACGCCGCAGGCCGGCAGGACGCCGTACGTCCGAACGAACGGGAAGCAGGAGCGCGGATGGTGGGTGGCAGACACAGAACGGAGAAGCCGGGGACGGACTGGCGCCGCTTCGCCCTGGCCGGCACGGCCGGCCTGGTGCTCGCGGGCGGGACCGTGGCGGCGACGACGGCGACCGCGGCGGTCCCGGTCTACTTCGCCGTCTCGGGCAGCACCTTCACCGTGACCGCCGACACGCTGCGCGGCCGGAACGCGGTGCAGTACGCCTCCGTCACGTCCGGGACGGACAAGAAGCACCCGGTGGCGGTGGCCTCGATCGCCGACGCCACGCTGACGAACCTCTGCCAGTCCTCGGTCACGCGGACCCCGCTGGGCGCGGTCACCCTCACCATCCGCACCGGCGAGAACCGCTCCGTGCACGCCCGTGACCTGGTCATCGACCTCCAACGGCTGGACGGCGACCTGCACTTCAAGGACGTGCGCATGGGCCAGGACGCCAGCACCCTCAGCGGTGCCGGGCCCCGCGCGCGCCCGGGCGCCTACGGGCAGCAGGCACGCCGTCTGGACATCAACGACGTCAAGGTGCGGGCCTGGTCGGTGGCCGCCGCCACCTTCGAACTCGCCGACGCCAGCATGTCGATCCGCCCCGGAGCCCACCCGTGCGCGTGACCTCCCCGCCCGCGGCCGGCCGGACGCTGCGCGGCCGCCCCCTGGCCGCGGCCGCCCTGCTGGCCGCGGCCGGCGCCGAGCTGGCCTACCTCCCGCTCGGGCGCCCGACCCTCCTCGCCCTCCAGGGGCCGGGCGCCACGTCCTCCCTCATGATCGCCGCTGGGCTCCTCTGCGTCTCCGTCGTCCTGCTGTACCGGCCGCGCCGGGCCCGCGTCTGCGGGGTGGCGGGGATGCTGCTCGGCCTGCTGTCCTGCCCGCTGGCCAACTTCGGCGGCTTCCTCGTCGGGATGCTCCTCGCGGTCCTGGGCGGGGCCCTCGCGTTCGCCTGGCGGCACCCCGCCCCGGCGGGCGGGGCGCCGTGACCGCCCGCACCCGCTGGGCCGCCGTCCTGCTGCTCCTGGCGACCGCGACCGCCGCCGCGGCCCAGCCGCACCAGCCCCTCGCCGCCGCCCCCCTGGCCGACCCGGTCACCGAACCGGCCCCGGCCCCGGGCCCGGCGCCCGCTCCGGCCCCGGCGAGCCCAACGGCCCCGGCCCAGGCGACCACGACGGCCCCGGCCCAGGCACCCGACACCCACCGGCCGCCCCGCCCCCCGGGCCGGACCACGGACCACCCCCAGGCACCCGAGGGCACGGCCCCGGCCCGGGAAGCGCCCTGCGACCCGCGCGGCCTCCCCGGCGGACCGCCCCGCGCCGACGTCCGGCGGGCCGCCGCGGCCCTCGCCGCCTGCCTGCGCCACCGCCCCGCCGACCCCGGTCACCGGTCCGAGGACCCCGGCCGCCAGGACCGGGCGACGGCCGCGCCCCTGAACCTGAGCGCCCGTACGCTGATCGTCACCGGGCTGCTGTGCGTCCCCACCCTGCGCGGCGACGGGGACTGCCGGGCCGAGTCGCTGACCCTGCACCGGCCGGTCCTGAGCTACGGGCACGGGCGGCTGTGCGTCACCGCGCCGCGGCTGACCGCCCACGGCCCGCTGCGGCTGCGCGCCGACCGCGTCCACGGCCGGATCTTCGGCGTGCTGCCCGCCGCCTTCTCCACCCGGGTCGTGCCGCCGGTGCCCCTGCCCTATCTGCGCCTCGACGACGTGACGGCGCGGGGCCTGACCGTGACCGCCGCCGACGTCCGCGCCGCGCCCATGTCCATCGCCGCCACCTGCCCCCGGCTCCACAGTCGGTAGCGCCCGCTCCGTCAACACCCTTGACACCATCCGGCACTTGCCGCCCTACTGGACCTCGCACGGCCACCTGACAACGTTGTCCGAACGACGGGCAGGGAGGGACGCAGGGATGGGACACGGCCATCGAGGGCCCAGACATCGGGGACGCGGAGACCGAGGAGACGGACGGTACGGGGACGGACGGTACGGGGACGGACGGCACGGGGACGAACGGTACTCGGACGGACGGTACGGGGGCGGTCAGCGGTGGCGCGGCCCGGCCGCGGTCGCCCTGGCCGGGGTGACGGCCCTCGCGGTGGTCGCCGCCGGGCAGGGGGCCGCGTCCGCCGCGCCGCAGGAACGCCCGCGCGCGGAGCGGGAGTTCCACTCGTCCTTCGAGGCGGGGCAGCCCGCGCCCGACTGGCTGAACACCGTCGAGACCGGGCCGGACGGCCGCAAGCGGGCCGGGGGCGTGAACGGCGCGTACGCCTCCGGCATCCCGGGCGGGGTCAACGACCGGGTCACCGGGGTCCGGGCCAGCGGCGAGCACGCCGGGTCGGGCGAGGTGAAGGAGAACCTCGTCGACGGCGAGAAGACGATGAAGTGGCTGGCGTCCGCCACGTCCGGCTGGGTGGAGTTCACGCTCGACTCCCCGGCCACGGTGGTGCGGTACGCGCTGACGTCCGCCAATGACCACGCGCAGCGCGACCCGAAGTCCTGGACGCTCCAGGGCTCGGCGGACGGCCGCGAGTGGAAGGACCTCGACAAGCGCGAGGGGGAGAGCTTCGGCGGCCGGTTCGAGACGAAGACGTACGACTTCGCGAACGACACCGCGTACTCCCACTACCGGCTCGCCATCGCGGCGAACAACGGCGGCGGCGAGATCCAGCTCGCCGACCTCCAGCTCTCCGTCGGCGGCACGGACGCGCCCGCCCCGCCCGAGGACATGCGCAGCGCCGTCGACCGGGGCCCGGCCGGGTCGCCGACGGCGAAGGCCCGCGCGGGCTTCACCGGCAAGCAGGCTCTGCGGTACGCGGGCACGCACACCGCGCGGGGCCGCGGGTACTCGTACAACAAGGTCTTCGACGTGGACGTGGAGGTGGGGCGGGACACCGCGCTCGGCTACCGCGTCTTCCCGGCCATGGACGACGAGGAGTACAAGGACTCGCCGTACGACGCCACGCACGTCTCCGTGGACCTGGCCTTCACCGACGGGACGTATCTGAGCGACCTGAAGGCCACCGACCAGCACGGCTTCCCGCTGACGCCGCGCGGGCAGGGTGCCGCGAAGGTGCTGTACGTCAACCAGTGGAACAACGTCGAGTCGCGCGTGGGCCAGGTGGCCGCCGGGAAGACGGTCGACCGGATCCTCGTGGCGTACGACTCCCCGAAGGGCCCGGTGAAGTTCCGCGGCTGGGTGGACGACATATCCCTGGCCGAGAAGGCTCCGCCGAAGCCGAAGGCGCACCCGTCGGACTACGCCTCCACCACCCGCGGCACCCTCTCCAGCGGCGGCTTCTCGCGCGGCAACACCTTCCCCGCGACCGCCGTGCCGCACGGTTTCAACTTCTGGACGCCGGTGACCAACGCGGGCAGCCTGGACTGGCTGTACGACTACTCCCGGCGCAACAACGACGACAACCTGCCCGCCCTGCAGGCGTTCAGCGCGAGCCACGAGCCGAGCCCGTGGATGGGCGACCGGCAGACGTTCCAGGTCATGCCGTCGGCCGCGAAGGGCACCCCGGACGCCTCGCGCTCCGGGCGGGCGCTGCCGTTCCGGCACGAGAACGAGACGGCCCGCCCGCACCACTACGCCGTGACGTTCGAGAACGGCCTGAAGGCCGAGATGACGCCGACCGACCACGCGGCGATGTTCCGGTTCACCTACCCCGGCGACGACGCGAGCGTGATCTTCGACAACATCGAGAAGACGGGCGACACCAAGCACGGCGTCGGCCTCACCCTCGACCAGGACAAGGGCGTCGTCACCGGCTACTCCGACGTCAAGTCGGGCCTGTCGACGGGCGCGACGCGGATGTTCGTGTACGGCACCTTCGACCAGCGGGTCACGGACGGCGGCAAGCTTCAGGGCGGCGGCACCACGGACGCCACCGGCTACTTCCGCTTCTCCCCCGGCAAGGACCGCGCGGTCACGCTGCGCCTGGCCACGTCGCTGATCAGCGTCGACCAGGCCAAGGCCAACCTGGACCGCGAGATACCCGGCGGCACGTCCTTCGACAAGGTCAGGCGCGCCGCCCAGAAGCGGTGGGACAGGATCCTCGGCAAGGTCGAGGTGGAGGGCGCGAGCGAGGACCAGCTGACCACGCTCTACTCCAGCCTCTACCGCCTGTACCTGTACCCGAACTCGGCCTTCGAGAAGGTCGGTAACACCTACAAGTACGCCTCGCCGTTCACCAAGCAGCCCGGGCCCGACACGCCCACCCACACCGGCGCGAAGATCGTCGAGGGCAAGCCGTACGTCAACAACGGCTTCTGGGACACCTACCGGACGACGTGGCCCGCGTACTCCCTGCTCACGCCCAAGAAGGCGGGTGAGCTGGTGGAGGGCTTCGTGCAGCACTACAAGGACGGCGGCTGGACGTCGCGCTGGTCCTCGCCCGGCTACGCGGACCTGATGACCGGCACCTCCTCGGACGTGGCGTTCGCCGACGCGTACGTGAAGGGCGTGCGCGGCTTCGACGCGAAGGCCGCGTACGAGGCGGCGGTCAAGAACGCGACGGTGGCGCCCGACAAGCCGGGCTACGGCCGCAAGGGCATGGCCACCTCGCCGTTCCTCGGCTACACCAGCAGCGAGACGCACGAGGGCCTGTCCTGGGCGCTTGAGGGCTACCTCAATGACTACGGCATCGCGAAGATGGGCGAGGCCCTGTACAAGAAGACGGGCAAGAAGCGGTACAAGGAGGAGGCCGCGTACTTCCTCAACCGCGCGCGGGACTACGTGCACCTCTTCGACGCCAAGGCCGGGTTCTTCCAGGGCAAGGACAAGAAGGGCGACTGGCGCGTCCCCTCCGAGAAGTTCGACCCGCGCGTGTGGGGCCACGACTACACCGAGACCAACGCCTGGGGCTACGCCTTCACCGCCCCGCAGGACTCGCGCGGCCTCGCCAACCTCTACGGCGGCCGCAAGGGCCTCGCGAAGAAGCTCGACACGTACTTCGCGACGCCCGAGACCGGCTCCGCCGAGTTCGCCGGGTCGTACGGGGGCGTCATCCACGAGATGACCGAGGCGCGGGACGTGCGCATGGGCATGTACGGGCACTCCAACCAGGTCGCGCACCACGCCGCGTACATGTACGACGCGGCCGGGCAGCCCTGGAAGACCCAGGAGAAGGTCCGCGAGGTCCTCGCCCGGCTCTACACCGGCAGCGAGATCGGCCAGGGCTACCACGGCGACGAGGACAACGGCGAGCAGTCCGCCTGGTACCTCTTCTCCTCGCTCGGCTTCTACCCGCTCGTCATGGGCAGCGGCGAATACGCCGTCGGCTCGCCGCAGTTCAGGAAGATGACCGTCCACCTGGACAACGGCCGCGACCTGGTCGTGAAGGCCCCGAAGAACAGCGCGAAGAACGTGTACGTGCAGGGGCTGCGGGTCAACGGCAAGAAGTGGACGTCCACCGCCCTGCCGCACCGGCTCCTCGCCCGGGGCGGCGTCCTGGAGTTCGACATGGGCCCCCGCCCCTCCGCCTGGGGCACGGGCAAGGGCGCCCAGCCGGTGTCCGTCACCCAGGACGACAAGGTGCCCTCGCCGCGGCGGGACGCCCTCAAGGGTGAGGGCGCGCTCTTCGACGACTCCTCCGCGACGAGCGCCCCGGCCGCGACCGTGGATCTTCCCGTCCCCGGCCGCACCAAGGCCGTGCAGTACACGCTCACCTCGGGCGACCGGTCCGCCGCCCCGCGCGGCTGGGTCCTCCAGGGCTCCCGCGACGGCGAGAGGTGGCAGACCCTCGACCGCCGCGCGGGCGAGTCCTTCGCCTGGGACCGGCAGACCCGTGCGTTCTCCGTACGCCACCCCAAGGCGTACGCGCAGTACCGCCTCGTCCTCACCGGGGGCTCCGCGACCCTCGCGGAGGTGGAGCTGCTGAGCTGACCTCCGGTCCGGCCTGACCGAACTCGGCCCAGACGACCTTGCCGGGGTGGCGCTCCCCCACCCCCCAGGCGTCCGCCAGGGCCGCCACCAGGAGCAGGCCGCGCCCCGACTCGTCGGCAACCCCTTCGCCGACGAGCCGGGGCCGGCCGTCCCCGCTGTCGTGCACCTCTACGCGTACGTCGGCTCCCGCCCGGATGAGCCGCAGCCGGAACCCACGCCCTGGCGGCACACCGTGCAGCAGGGCGTTGGTCGTCAGCTCGCTGACGACGAGGGTGATGTCCTCCGCGCGCTCGCCGACCTCCCACGCTGCGAGCGCCGCGCGGGTGAACACCCGCGCCGCCGGAATCGATTGGCGCTCACGCCGGTAGAACCGTTCACGGAGTGGTGTGGGGGAAGTTTCGCCGTTCATGTGACGAGAGTCACGCTGCGTGGCCATCATGGAGCAGTACGTGAGGTCGTACAGCTCGGCTGTACGACCTGGCACCGGTAAAGGCCCTGGTTTCGGTGGGAGTTGTACCCGCATGAGCGGCTCGCGACGACGGTCACGAAGGAATGCGTCGGCCATGAAGATGGTGGGCGCGCTGCTCGCCGTCCACCGGGAGGCCGCCGGGTACACCCAGAGATCCCTGGCCGAGCACTTCTGCATGAGCGAGGACCAGATCGCCTCCATCGAACAGGGGCGGCGCCCGTTGAAGATGGATCTGGCGATTCAGCTCGATGACCTCCTGGGCACCAACCGGACGTTGCAGACGGCTGTCGACCACATGCCGGAGGTGGATCTGGTTCCGCGGTTCGCGGAGGAGTACCTGGATCGGGAGGAGGAGGCTCTCGCGATCTCCTGGTACGAGTGCCTGCTGATGCCTGGACTGCTCCAGACCGAGGGGTACGCCCGTGCGGTCTTCCGCAGCCGCGTACCGGTGTACGACGAGGACGAGATCGAACAGCTCGTCGCGAAGCGAATCGAGCGACGGGACATCCTCCATCGCAAACAGCCTCCGACGGTCAGCTTCGTGATCTGGGAAGCGGCACTGCGGGACCAGTTGGGGGGCCATGAGGTGTACGTCCAGCAGCTTCGCCATCTGCGCGAGTACGCCGACCTACCTGGTCTGTGGCTACAGATTCTTCCGCTCGGCCGCACCACTCACGCCGGTCTCTCGGGCCCGTTCATCCTGCTGGAAACCCCGGAGCACCAACGCCTCGCATACACCGAGACCGGTCGCGGCAGTCAGTTGATCTCCGAGCTGGACGAGGTGGCGATCCTGAACCAGAAGTATGCGATGCTGCGGACACAGGCCCTCAACACCGAAGATTCGAAAGGCCTGTTGGACCGTATGCTAGGAGAGCGATGAGCGGCAGTACCGCGCTTGTATGGTTCAAATCCAGCTACAGCAGCGATGAAGGCGGCGCCTGCCTCGAAGTAGCCCACGACTGGCGGAAGTCGAGCTACAGCACCGAGCAGGGTGGCGCCTGCCTCGAAGTCTCACGCGGCTGGTGCAAGTCCAGCCACAGCGGAAGCGACGGCGGTAATTGCCTGCAAGTGCGCGCCGGATGGCGCAGGTCCAGCTACAGCGGGAGCGAGGGTGGCCAGTGCCTCGAAATGGCCCCAGCCCTCACCACCATCCACATCCGCGACTCCAAAGACCCCGGCCGGAGGCACCTCACTGTTGCCCCGGGGGCGTGGGCCGCCTTCCTTTCGCTGGCGCGGGGGCGCTGTCCCTGACCTCCCGCCCTGGCCCAGGGGTGTGGTGGAGGGCCCGTCGAGGCGGTTCAGTTCTTGGGCTGCCCCGGCGGGGCGTCCGGAAATTCGCCATCCCGGGGATGGTCAGCGAGCAGAGGGACACGATCGCCATCATCGCGCCTGTGCAGATCAGTGCTGGTCGCGTTCCCACTCCTGCGACCGCGGCAGGCAGGATCGCGAGGCTCAGGGGGCTCAGGGCGTACGACACCAGGAAGTCCAGCGATGAGATGCGGGCGCGCATGGCAGGGGGGAACTCGCGCTGAATGGCGCTGAACCAGGAGACGTTGAACATCTCCATGCCAAGACCCGCAGCGAAGTGAGCGACGAACACCGGCCAGGCGGCCGTCGAGAACGCCAGTGTGAACGGAATCCCGGCGAACAGCGTGATGCCGGTGACGGCGAAGAGCCCAGGCCGGCGCGAGCGCCACCGCAGCATGACGACGCCACCGGCCAGGGCACCCAGGGCGAACATGGTGAGCGCGACGGCGTACACGGCATCCGTACCGAAGCGATCGCGGCTGATCACCGGCAGCAGAACCATCTGCGTGGCCTCTCCCACGCCGAGGACCAGCGTGAGAATGACCAGCCCGGCGAGGAACCATGGCTGTCCGCGTGCGGCGCGGATTCCGGAGAGGAACCCTTGGAGGACGGTTTCGGCGCTTCGGTCCGGGGCCCGGAGTCTGGGCAGGCCGCGCACGACGTACGCCGCGCACAGCCACAGCAGGATCGTCGTGGCCAGGACCGTTCGTGGTCCTGACCACAGGGTCAGGGCCGTTGCCGCGCCGGGAGAGAGCACCAAGGCCAGCCGGAAGGTGACCGTGGACAGCGCGTTGGCGGACTGGCGTTGCGGTTCCGGAACGAGATCGCCGATGAGAGCCTGATAGGAGGGGCGCAGGACCCCCTCGCCCGCTCCTGTCACGAAGACGCAGGCGGCTATGACCCACATCGGGCCGTTCAACCAGAGCAACAGCATGCCGGTGGAGGCGACCCGTACCAGGCAGGCGAGGAACACCGTGCTCGACCGTGACCAGCGATCCGCCGCGACCCCGCCGGGAACGGTCGCGAGCACGAACCCCAGCGTCTTCGCCGCGAGGACCAGGCCGAGTGCCGTGGCACTGTCACCGCGGCGCACCAGCGCGAGCGTGACGGCCACCGGAAGCAAGGACACGGCCCACGCGTCGGTCGTGCTGCACAGCCAGAGCCGGGCGAAACCCGGAACCGCGAGAACACTGCCCCGCGTACGGGTTCTGAGGCCGGACATCATCACGGCGTCCCTCTGCCCGGCACGGCAACTCGGCTGTCCACAAAGCCGACGAGGTTGAAGAGGCCGGGAAGGCCGGAAACACCCCTGCGTGGTGGCTGC
Source organism: Streptomyces sp. CC224B (assembly GCF_030010595.1). NCBI lineage: Bacteria > Bacillati > Actinomycetota > Actinomycetes > Kitasatosporales > Streptomycetaceae > Streptomyces > Streptomyces sp. CC224B. The sequence goes on from NZ_JASCXL010000020.1 coordinate 59,081, forward strand.
ACAGAATCCCCCAGAAATCGCGGGCGGCGGCGCATGGCTGTCGCGCCGGAAAGGCGCGGGTCCGGCAGTCCCCCTGCTCGCGCGTGGGACTGCCGGACCCTGCGAAGCGCCCTCAGCACGTCGTCACGTGTGCGAGGTATGCGGCTCGAACGTCCGGATCACCGCTTGTTCCTGCGTCGCAGAGCTTGCGCACGGCGTTGCGCCCGGTCCGTGACCTCGCTGTCGTGGCGCGGGGAGCCGTCGGCCGGTGGACCGGCCAGAGTCCGCGCCAGTGAGCTGATCGTAGGATGCTGGAAGAGTGTGACCATGGAGATCTCGCGGTTCAGCCTGTGCGAGAGCCTGGCCTGGATCTCGGCTGCGAGGGCAGAGGTACCGCCGAGGTCGAAGAAGTTCTCCTGGTGGCCCATGTCGCTGACGCGCAGTACCTCTTGCCACACCGCGGCGACTTCACGCTCGGTATCCGGCATGGACGGAGAAGGAACCGCTCGGCCGGTCTCCTCGGGCAGGGACTCGCGCAGGGCCGCGCGGTCCACCTTGCCGTGCGCACTGCGGGGAAGCCCACCGGTGAGCACGTAGTCCGTGGGCACCATATAGCTCGGTACGCGCTCGCTGACGAAGCTCCTGAGCCGGTCGTCGAGGCCGGCTCCGGCCCCGGGCGCGGCGACGATGTGCGCGGTCAGCCGCCGGTCGATCGCCCGCCCGCCGGCAGCGGTGACGGCGGCCTCCCGCACATCCGGATGGTCGAGCAGTACCGCCTCCAGCTCACCCAACTCGATGCGGGCTCCCCGGATCTTGACCTGATCGTCGTCACGGCCGAGGTAGTCGATCGTGCCGTCGGCAAGGTAGCGCGCACGGTCGCCCGACCGATAGAGAAGCGTGCCCGGCTCGTCACGGAAAGGATGGGGAATGAACCGTTCTTCGGTCAGGTCCGGCCGGTTCAGATAGCCTCGCGCGAGCCCCGTCCCACCGATATGGATCTCACCGGGAACGCCGACGGGCACGATGCGACGGTTCCGGTCGAGCACATACATCTCGGCATTCGCGATGGGACGGCCGATGGGGACCCTGCGCGCCCCCGGGGCCGACGCGACGGCCTCGTACACACAGCACCCGACGGTCGCCTCAGTGGGACCGTATTCGTTGAAGATCCTGGCACCCGGCGCGTGGCGGCGCCAGAATGCGAGGCTTTCGGCGGGGAACGCCTCTCCTCCGACGACGAGGGCGCCGACGTTCGCCTGCGGAGCGTCGGCCGGGATCACGGCTCGGACGAGGTCGAGTTGTGCCGGGGTCGCCTTCACCAGGCTCTGGCCGGTGCCGCCGTGCAGCAGGTCGTACAGCTCGTGGATCTCGCCGCCCTCGCTGAGCAGCGTGACGGTCCGCCCGGCGAGCAGCGGCCCGAACAGACTGGTGAGCGTCGCGTCGAAGGTGACCGATGAGCTCACCGGGGCACCGGCGCCCTCGGCCATGCGGTACTCCCGGTTGGCCCAGGTCAGGTAGTTCACGATCGACCGGTGCGCGACCATGACCCCCTTCGGGGTGCCGGTCGATCCCGAGGTGTGGAGCACATAGGCGAGGTCGTCGGGTCCCGCGTCGGGCACGGCCGACGGGCTGGACGAGGATTCCGGAAGGGCCTCGTCCACGCAGACCGTCGGCTGTTCGCGGTCCGGGAGCCGGTCCCGTACGTCGCGCTGGGTCAGTACCGCCACGGCACGGGTGTCGTCGATGACGTGCGCGAGGCGGCGTGCCGGATGGGACGGGTCCATCGGAACGAACGCCGCTCCGCTCTTCAGCACGGCGAGCAAGGAGACGAGCAGCGCGGGGCGGCGGCGCAGGCAGACGGCGACGAGTGTGCCGCTCCGGGCGCCCAGCCGCGTGAGATGCTCGCTGAGCGCGGTCGCGCGGCGGTCCAGTTCCCGGTAGCTCAGTTCCTCACCGCGGCAGGCCACGGCGACGGCGTCGGGGGTGCGCGCCGCCTGCGCCGCGATCAGCTCGTGCAGCGTGGCGCCGGAGACCGGCTCGGCCGTGGCGTTCCAGTCCAGGACCGCCTGCTCGTGCTGGGCGTCGGTGAGGACGCGCAGCAGGCTGATCCGCTCCCGGGGGTCGCGCACGATGTCGGCGAGCAGGGTGCGGAAGTGTCCGCCGATCCGCTCGATCGTCGCGCGATCGAACAGAGCGGTGCTGTACTCCCATCGCGTCGTGAGGCCCTGATCCTCCTCGACGCAGGCGAGCGTGAGGTCGAACCGGGCCGCGCTCGCACGCACCGCGATGGGTTCGAGCGGTGGCACCGACCCCGCCGTGGAGGGCATCTTCTCGTACGCGAACATCACCTGGAACAGTGGTGTGTGGCTCGGATCGCGCGGCGGCCGGAGGCGTTCCACGAGCAGCGGGAAGGGAAACTCCTGGTGCTCCAGCGCACCGAGTACGGTTTCGCGCACGCGGGCGAGATGGTCGGTGAAGGTCGGGTCGTCGCCGACCTTCACGCGGAGCACGAGCTGATTGGCCAGGTACCCGGTGAGGGAAGCCAGCTCCGGGCGCGTCCGGGCCGCCGCAGGTGTGCCGACCACGAAATCGGTGCTTCCTGTGCAGCGGTGCAGCAGGACCTCGTACGCCGCGAGGAGCAGCGTGTACAGCGTCACTCCCGACGTCCTCGCGAGGGCCTTGAGCTCGGTCGACAGCGCGTCATCCAGCGGCAGGGTGACGCTGTCCCCATCGAATTCCTGTACCGCGGGCCTCGCCCTGTCGTAGGGAAGGGCCAGCGTGGTGGGTACGTCCTCGAGCTGCTTGGCCCAGTACCGCCACTGCTGCTCTCCCGCGGGGCCGAAGACGCGTTCCCTGATCCAGTGGACGTACTCGTGCGGTGTCCAGCCGGTGGCGGACGGTCCGGCGTCCGCCTTTCCCGTCCTTCCTGTGTCTCCTGCCGCACCCGTGGTGCCCGTGCCTCCCGCACTCACCGAACGTCCCGTCGCGGCCGCGTAGGAGCGTTGCAGGTCGTTGAGGATCAGCTTCAGCGACCACAGGTCGACGACGATGTGGTGTGCGGCCAGGACGAGGATGTGCCCTCCCTCGTCGTGCTTGCCGAGCATCGCGCGGATGAGGGGGCCTTGCCGCACATCGAACGGACGGTCACGGAACTCGATGATGCGCTGCTCCAGCGCCTGCTCGCCGAGGCCGGTGGTGTCCTCGTGGCTGACCGGTACCGGCATGCGGTCATGAACGACTGCGTACGGCTTGCCGTCGACTGCGGGGAACGTCGTGCGCAGTGCCGGATGCCGCTCGCTCAGCGCGGCGAGAGCACCGCGCAACGCATCGGCGTCGACGCTCCCGGGGAGCCTGGCCGCGTAGCAGGTGTTGTACGCGGGGCTGGTGGGTGCTGCGGTGTGCAGGAACCACAGGGCCTGCTCCCCGTGTGAGAGCGGGCGACGCGAGGGGGCGGGCGCGGGGGCCTGCCGCGGCCGCTCGCCGGGGTTCTCCGCGCTGCCCGGGATGTCCGAGCTGTCCGCGCCAGCCGTGCTGTCGGCGCCGTGCGCACTGTGGACCAACTCCAGGAGCCGGTCCGCGATGTGCTCAGCCGTCGCGTTCTCCAGGAACTCGGTGAGCGAGACCGGGACACCCAGGTCACCGCTGACGTGGTGGGCGAGTTCCGCCGCCGCCAGCGAGTCGATGCCCACGTCGGTGAGCGACGTCGACGGTGCGTGCTCCGCGGGCAGCTCGTCCTGCGGGCCGAGGACAGCGTCCCTGACGTAGGCGGTCAGCCACGCCTTGCGCTGGTCGACCGGTAGCGCCATGAGTGTTTCCCGCGCCCGGGTGCCGTGCCCTTGCCACGTCTCCCTCGGAGTGAGCACGTCCCGGTACAGCTCGCCGAGCGTCTCCGCCAGGTAGCGGGCCCGGCTCTCCCGCCGTCTGATCTTTCCGCTCGATGTCTTCGGGATCGCGCCGGTCGGCAGCAACGCGACCCCGTCGACCCGCAGCGCATGGCGTTCGGTGACGGTCCGCCGGATGGCCTGGGCGATGGCGGGGCCGTCGAAGTGCGCGGCGGCTTCCGGGGTCAGCTCGCAGACGATGACGAGCTGCTCGGCGTCGGGCCCCGGCACCGCGAACGCAGCTCCGCACCCGGCCCGGACCGCCGGATGGCACTCCTCGACGGATCGTTCCAGGTCCTGCGGATAGTAGTTGCGGCCCCGGATGATGATCAGGTCCTTGAGCCTACCGGTGACGAACAGTTCGCCGTCGTGCAGGAAACCGAGGTCGCCGGTCCGCAGGAAGGGGCCGTCGCCGGAGTCGGCAAGGTGCGCGCCGAAGGTCTCCTCGGTGTCCCCCGGCCGCTTCCAGTAGCCGCCGGCGACGCTTCGGCCGGCGACCCAGATCTCCCCGACCTGGCCGGGCGGGCACGCGACGCGGGCGGTCGGGTCGACCACACGCACCCGCGCGTCCCCCTGGACGGTCCCGCAACTGACCAGTTCGGTGGCCTGCTCGCCCGACGACGCCGCACGGGCGGTCCCCGCCTCGGACAGTTCGCCGGTGGCCGCGGAGAGGGTCCGGGCCCCGCTGCCGAGTTCGGCGCCGGTCACCATGAGGGTCGCCTCGGCCAGGCCGTAGCACGGGTAGGAGGACTGCGGCCGGAAGCCATGGGGAGCGAACGCCGCGGCGAACTCTTCGAGTGTGCTCGGCCGGATCGGCTCGGCACCGTTGTACGCGCTCAGCCAGCAGCTCAGGTCCAGGCCCTGACGATCGGCGGCCGTGGTGCGCTCGGCGCACAAGGCGTAGGCGAAGTTCGGCCCCCCGGAATGGGTGGCGCGATAGCGCGATATGGCCTGCAGCCACCGGATCGGGGCCTTGAGGAACGCCGTCGGCGGCATGAGATGGGCCGGGAACCCGGTGTACAGCGGTTGCAGGATCCCGTCGATCAGACCCATGTCGTGGTAGGCGGGCAACCAGCTCACGGACACGCTCGCCGGTGACAGACCGAAGGCCTGGCGGATGATGTCGGAATTGGCGAGCAGGTTGTGGTGGCTCACCATCACGCCCTTGGGGGTCGAGGTGGACCCCGAGGTGTACTGGAGCAGCGCACAGGGATCGGGATCGGGGGTGATCCCGTTTTCTCGCTGAGGACACGTGGCGGGAACGCACACGATGTTTCCCTCAGATACCCAGCGGTCCTCGGCGTCGAGGGCCTGCCGGACTCCTTCCGGCAGCGACGTGGCGATGGCACTCGTCGTCAGGACCGCCGCCGGTAGCGCATCCTTGAAAATGGCTTCGAGGTGGAGATTTCCGCGCCTGCCCGGCGGATACGCCGGAACCGCGACCACTCCGGCCTCGAAGCAGGCGAAGAGCGCGACGATGAAATCGAGACCCGGCGGATGGAGGAGCAGGGCGCGGTCACCGGGAGTTGTCACCTGCCGCAGACGGGCGGCGACGGACCGTGCCCGGCTCGCGAGTTCACCGTAGGCAAGCCGGTCGGAGGGGGTGGTTCCATCCTGGAGAAAGGTGTAGGCGAGCTGATCCGGCGTCGTTGTCGCACGGAAATCGAGCAGCTCGGCCCAGGTTGAGAACTCCGGCTTCGCCATGACGGGGACGGGGTCTGTCCGGGGATTGATCACCATGGGGGGCCACCTAGGTCGATGACGCCTTCGGTCGGCGTCGCACAGAGGACGGAGCGGGTCATTACCCGGGAGTAGGTGTATTCGACTTCCTCGCCGAACTGGGTCACGAGAAGTCGGCCTTCGAACTCCTGCCAGCCCAACCTGGAGTAGTAGGGAAGCAGCGGCGGGTCGCAGACCAGCAGTCCGAAGTCGACGTCACCGCGTTCGTGGAAGTACTTCTCGGCACGCAGCATCGCGGCTTCCGCGTAGCCCCGCCGCCGGTATCGGGGGTGTGTTTTCACTCCCCCGATACCGGCGATCCGGACGGCCTTGCCGTCGTGGCGACCGGAGCGGAAGAGCATCCCGACGTGGCAGGCCAGCGTGCCGTCCGGCGACCGGACGGCCACGCGCCACTGCGCGGGCGCCCACTCCATGGCGGCTCCCGACCAGCCGGCTTCCTCCTCCGGGGGGTACACGGCGTCCCGGAGCTCCCTGAGGGCCGACTGTTCCCGGTCGGGCAGGTCGGCCATGCGGTCGATCGACATCTCCGGTGCCGCGGCACCCCCGTGATCAGTGGTGTTCGCGTCGGCCATCGGGGAAACTCCAAGGGGTCATGAGCAGAAGTGATCAGAGGGATCAGAGCGGTCAGAAGTTGAGGAAGCTGAGGCTGGAGAAGATCCGCCTGTTGGGGTCCGTGTAGGCGTTGCGGCCATGGAGGTAGCGGCTGTTGTCGATGAACGCGAGGTCGCCGGGCTGCCAGGCGATCTCTTCGGTCACCCCCATGATCACGTCGTTGACCCGGGAGAGGTCCACCGCACGCGAGATGGGGGTGCCGTCGTCGAAGGCCATCGCGTCCCCGAGCGTGTTCTCGTGCTCGGTCATCAGGCTGTTGGCGAACGCGCGGTGTTTTCCGTACCGCGTGTCGACGACGGCGGAGCACACGTACTCCAGGTACACCGACTCGTCGTCGGTGACGTGGTAGGACACGCCGTCCAGGCCGGTGAGGGTGCGTTCGAGGTCGTCGAGCGTCGCCTGCCCGCCGAGGAAGAGCTGCCACTTGTCCTTCTCGTAGCGCTGGAAGAAGCGGATCTTCTTGGTCTCGAAGACGTCGCGCAGCTCAGCGCCCAGTCGCTCCCAGACCCGGACCCCGTCCCAGAGCAGCGTCTCGCCGCCGTCCTTCGACGGCGTCTCACAGCAGAACCAGAGCGCGTCGGGGCGGAACGGGGAATTCGCCTGTTCGCTGTGCGGTTCGACGAACCCCATACCCTCCAGGACCGCCTGAACGTAGCCGTCGCTGCCCTCGACGGTGGGGCGGAGGCGGTCCCGGTTGAAGCGGGTGCTGAACTTCGCGGCGAACTCGTGCATCCGCCGCGGGTCGGATATGTCGAACCCGCGGAAGATCAGGGCTCCTGACTCCTTGTAGATGTTCTGGATCTCGTCGACCGGCAACTCGAAGAGGTCGACGTCCTGGTTTGCGGATCGTTCGATGAGACGGGTTGAGCCGTCGCCGAGCGCCGAGTGCTCGATCGCCATAATCGCCTCGCAGTGTGTGTGCCTGGAAACCGGGACGGACAGTGCGGTGAGTGCGGGGCCGCTATGCGCCCAGGAAGGAGATGACCTGCCGGATCGTGGGGTACTTGATCATGTCGGTGATCGTGACGTCCCTGCCGGCCAGCGGCTTGAACTCGTTGTACACCTTCACGATCGACAGCGAATCACCGCCGACCTCGAAGAAGTTGTCGTCCAACCCGACCGAATCCACCCCGAGAACCTCCCGCCAGATCCGGTGCAGCGCCTCCGTGAGGCGCTCGGACTCTGTCACGGGTGCCGTGGACTCACTCTCGCCGATGAACGAGATGACCTGACTGATCGTCGGATACTTGATCATGTCGGTGATCGTGATGTCCCTGCCGGCCAGCGGCTTGAACTCGTTGTACACCTTCACGATCGACAACGAATCACCGCCCACCTCGAAGAAGTTGTCGTCCAACCCGACCGAATCCACCCCGAGAACCTCCCGCCAGATCCGGTGCAGCGCCTCCGTGAGACCGGCCGGTGCCGCACCCGGTGTGCTCGCTCCGGCCGCGGACGTCGCGGACACCACAAGCCCGGCCCGGTCGACCTTTCCGTTGGGCAGCCGAGGCAGTTCGTCGACGACCTCGATGAGTGAGGGAAGGGCGAACTCCGGGACGCGCCCGCGGACGAACTGACGCAGGTCCGCCGGTGAGGTGCCCGTGGCGCGCAGCACGACGTTGGCGACGATCTTCCGGTGTCCGGCATCGAATGCAGGGGCCCCCACGAGGGCGGCCTCGACAGCCGGGTGTTCCCGCAGCGCGGCCTCGATCTCACCCGGTTCGACGCGGTAGCCACGCACCTTCACCTGGTCGTCGATGCGGCCGAGCAGCTGGATCGTCCCGTCGGGCAGGTAGCGGGCGAGGTCCCCGGAGCGATACAGCCTGCCCGGGCCGAACGGATCGGGGATGAACCGTTCCGCGGTGAGCTCCGGCCTGCCCACGTACCCGCGGGTGACGCCGGGCCCGCCGATGCAGAGTTCTCCAGGGACGCCGACCGGAACCGGCTGCCTCCCCCGGTCCAGCAGGCGGATCCGGGTGTTGGCGATCGGTCGGCCGACCGGAACCTGGCCGGGAACGCGTGCGGGTCCGCAGCGCTGGACGGTGCACCAGACCGTCGCCTCCGTCGGGCCGTACTCGTTGAACAGGCCGACGGAGTCGAGCAGTTCGCCATGGCGGTCGACGAGGTCCTGGCGCAGGGGTTCACCGGCGAGGATCACGCACTCCAGGGAGGCGACCTCCTCCGGTCGCGCCTGGTCCAGGATCAGGTCGTACAGGGAGGGAACGCACAGGAGGTGGGTCGGCCTGCTCGTGGCCATGGAGCGGCACAGTGCCGGGATGTCGACGGCGTGCTCGGTGGGCGGCAGCACCAGCGCTCCGCCGGTGGTGAGCGTCCAGTAGATGCCGGCCACCGAGCTGTCGAAGGACAGCGAGGACAGCAGCAGATACCGCTGCGGCGGTGTGGAGTAGTAGTGCCCGCGTGCGGCGGTCGAGGCCACGAGGTTGTCGTGGGCGACCTGCACACCATGGGGCTTGCCGGTGGAGCCGGACGTGAACATCACATAGGCCAGGTCCTCCGGGGAGCCCGCGAGTTCCAGGTCGCGGCCGTCCCGGCGCGTGTACTCCTCGCGGATCCGGTCGAGGAGGATCTGCCGGGTGGCGGAGGCGGGCAGCCCCGAGGCGGTCTCGCTGTGCGTGAGCACCGCCACGGGGGCGGCATCCTCGATCATGGCTTCGAGCCGCCGGGGACCGTACGCGGGATCCATCGGCACGTAGGCGGCGCCCGCCTTCAGCACGGCGAGGACGGCCGTCAGCATGTCGGCCGAGGGCCGCAGCGCCACGCCGACCACCGCTCCCGGCTCGATGCCTGAGTCGCGCAACCACCGGGCCAGTTGGTTGGCACCGCGGTTGAGCTCGCCGTACGTCACCGATCGGTCGCCGTCGACGACTGCGGGAGCCTCAGGCGACCGCTCGACCTGCTCCTCGATGAGTTCGTGGATGCGGCGGCCCGTGGGAATCGGTGCGTCCGTGGCGTTCCAGTCCGAGACGACGGTACGCAGTTCCGGTGCCGGAAGGAGAGCAAGCGTCCCGATCGGCCGGTCGGGATGCGCGAGCGCGTCCTCCAGCAGCGTCAGGAAGTGCGTCCCGAGACGGCGGATGCCGTCGGTGTCGTACAAGTCCGTGCTGTACTCCCACACGCCCGTGAACGCGTCGCCTTCGGCGCGCAGTTGCAGCACGAGGTCGTACTTGGCCACGCCGATGTCGATCTCGTCGGGTGTGACCTTGAGTCCCCCGGGTTCGTGCCGTCGGTTCCCTGCCGCGTTCTCCAGGACCAGCATGGTCTGGAACAGCGGGTTGAAGCTGGGGGAACGCTCGGGCCGGACCGTGTCGACGACGCTCTCGAAGGGAACGTCCTGGTTGTCCTGCGCGGCGATCGAGGTTTCGCGCGCCTGGGCGAGCACGTCCCGGAACGTGGCGTCGGCGCCGATGTCTCCCCGCAGCACCACGGTGTTGGCGAAGAACCCGATGACCTGCTCCAGATCGGGGTGCTCACGGCCGGCCAGCGCGGTGCCGATCGCGATGTCCCTCTCACCGGTGTACCGGTGCAACAGGATCTGCAGCGTGGCGAGCAGCACCATGAATGGCGTGGCTCCGCCGTGCCGGGCGAACTCGGTGACGCCGCGGCCCAGGTGTGCTGGAACGGCGAACGGTTCCCGTGCGCCGTCGTGCGAGATGACCTCCGGTCGCGGCCTGGCGATCGGGAGCTGAAGGACCGGCGGGAGGCCGGCCAACTGCCGCCGCCAGTAGGCGAGCTGCGCGTCCAGGTCCGGGGCGTCCGGCCGGTTCCGCTGCCAGGCGGCGAAGTCCGCGTACTGGATGACGGGTTCACCCAGCGGTGACGGCCTGCCCGCGCTGAACGCCGCGTAGAGCGCGACGAGTTCGGCGCGAAAGAGATCGGTCGACCAGCCGTCGGTGACGATGTGGTGCGCGACCAGCACCAGGACGTGCTCCCGCGGAGCCAGACGCAGCAGCGACACCCGCAGCAGCGGACCACGGGCCAGGTCGAACGGCTGCCGTGCCTGTTCCACGGCCAGCGCGTGCGCCTTGGTGTCCTGCTCGTCGGCGGGGAGCCCGGTCAGGTCGGTGACCTCGAGCGGGACCGGCCGCGGGTCGTTGATGTGCTGGACGGGCCCGTCGGCTGACGCGGCGAACGTCGTGCGCAGTGACTCGTGCCGCCGGACGATCTCGCTCAGCGTGTCCCGCAGCACCGGCACGTCCAGCTCCCCGGTCAGCCTCCACGCCGCCGTCTCGTTGTACGTGGCGAGGCCGGGGCGGATCTGGTCCATCAGCCAGAGCCGCTGCTGGGTCGTCGACGCGGCGACAGGTGCCGGGGAGCGCCGGCGCGGTATGTGGTCCTGGTGCCCGGTGGTGGCCTGCTTCCGGAGAACGGCGAGCAGCCGTTCCCGCTCCGCGGGGGAGAGGTCCTCGGCGGAGGCGTGAAGGTCCGTCATGGTGTCGGTTCCTAGTCCTCAGATTTCGGCTTCTAACGGTCAGCGCTCGCTCTTCACCTGTCTGATCGCCTCAGCGACCGCATCCGGATGCGCGTTCGTGAGCAGCGCGTCGTCCACGACCTTCGCCAACGCCTCCAGCGTCGGGTGCTCGTAGAGGGTGCGTGCGGGCAGGTGGATGCCGAAGGCGTTGCGCACGCGGGTGACGAACTGACTGCCGAGCAGGGAGTCGCCCCCCAGCTGGAAGAAGTCGTCCGACGCGCCGATGCGGTCGATTCCCAGCAGTCCCTGCCAGATGTCCGTGAGCATGTGCTCCGTCGTGGTGCGCGGCGGGACGTAGGCGGCGTCCTGCTCCGGCCGTGCCTGCTGCCGCACGGCGGATTCGTGCTCGATCGCCTCGAGATAGACCTGGGAGAGGTCCCGGCGCGGGTGGTCGAGCACATCGAGGTAGTCGGAACTCGTCACGTACACGTGCGTCAGGCCGCTCGCCAGGATGCGGCTCAGGGCGTCGACGCCCTGGTGTGCCAGGATGCCGCGCTCCGCCAAGTCGGCGTGCTTCAGCTGCTGCAGCACCTTCGGCCCCGCCGCGTCGTAGGCCATTCCGCTTCCCTGCCACACGTCCCAGTTGACGCAGGTCGCCAGGGTGTGGTGGGCCGCGAGCTCGCTGTGCACGAACGAGTCCAGGAAGCAGTTCGCCGCGGCGTACGCGGCCTGCCCGAACCCCGGCTTGCGGGAGGAGAGCGACGAGAACAGCACGAAGAAGTCCAGGCTCTTGTCCTTGAACAGTTCGTGCAGCACCAGCGTGCCGGTGACTTTGGGTGCGAGCACGGCTTCGAAGTCCTCGAAGGTCTTCTGGGCGATCGAGCCGTCGCCCAGCACACCCGCCGAGTGGATCACCCCGTTGACAGGCCCGAACCGCGCCTCGCCGGTCTCGACGACCGTGCGCATCCGCTCGGCGTCCGTGACGTCGGCGGCCATCACCAGGACGTCCGGCCTGCCCTCGTACCAAGGGGCGGTGTCTCCGGACGTGTGGTCCGGCGCCGAGCGTCCGACCAGGACGACCTTCGCTCCCACGGTGGTGACCAGGTGCTGCGCGATGCTGGTGCCTATGGTGCCCAGGCCGCCGGTGATGAGGTACACGCCGTTCTCGCGCAGCACCGTCCGTCCACCCGGGTCCTCCAGGGAGACCGGGGCGACCGTCTCCACCCACCGGTGTCCGCCGCGGTAGGCGACGACCTCGTCGGACGGCGCGGCGCGGACCTCGTCCGCGAGCTGGGCGGCGACCAGCGCGAGCCGGTCCGGCTCCTGGCCGCCCAGGACGATGTCCACACTGCGGCTCGTGACGTCGGGGTACTCCAGTGGAATCACCCGGGACGGACCCAGCAGGAGGGACTTTCCGACGTCGGTGCGCTCCCCCAGCACGTCGTGCATGCCCGTGGAGACGACGGTGAGGTCGACCGGCCGGGACAGGCCCCGCTGGTCGACGGCCTTGGCCAGCGCGATGAGGCTCCGCCAGTCCCGTCCCGCCGTCGGATCCTCCGGTCCGGGTTCCGGTTCGCCGACGCCCCACATGTGCACGATGCGGGTGGGGAGCCGGTCCTCACTCGCCAGGTCCGCGAGGAGGAGTTCGTGGTCGGCGACCACGTGGGGTCGTACCTCGTACGTCGACGCGTCGCACCGGCGGTATCCCGGTCCCCGGCGCACGGTCACGACGGGCTGCTCCTGCCGGCGGAGGTGGCTCAGGAACGCGTCGTCCATCGCGGATTCCTGGCCGAGGACGAGCCATGTCCCGGACGGTGCGGCCGGCTCGCCGGCCCGGCGTACGGCGGCGGTCCGCTTCCAGGACGGCACGCGGAACCATTCGGTGACGTCGTTCCGCTTGCGCAGTCCCTCGCCGCCTGCGGCACCGGAGACCGGCGCACCGTGCGGTGCGGACGGCGCCTCGGCGACGATGACGTGATGTCCCAGCGCATCGTCGTCGAGTGTCGACGCGGTGTGCGCGAACACGATGGACAGGCGCCGTTCCCACTGCTCCCGGGAGAGGAACGGCGCGCTCCGGGTGCGGTCGTGATCGGTCACCTGCCCCATGAGGAGGCTGTAGCTGAGGGCGAAGTCGAGGGTCGGCGTGGTGATCTCGGCCAGCAGCAGGATCCCGCCGGGTGCGAGCAGCGAGCGGACGTGCTCCAGGGTGCGGGTGAGGTCGCCGGTGGCGTGCAGGACGTTCGCGGCGATGACGACATCGAAGGTGCCGCTCCGGAAGCCCTGTGCGGCGGGGGGCTTCTCGATGTCGAGCTGCTGGGCGCTGAACCAGGGCAGTTCGCCGTAGCGTCGCCCGGCGCGGGACACGAACGTCTCGCTCACGTCGGTGAAGACATACTGGTGTGCTCCGCTCTCACCGGCGAGCACCTCGGTGAGCTGGGAGGTCGTGATACCCGTGCCGCCGCCGATCTCAAGGAGTTGAAGGCCGTCGGCCGCTCGTGGCGTCTTCAGGACACCGGCGACGGCACGTCGTATCACTGCGGCGTACTCCGTGCCGAAGATCTCGCCGGGCTCGGCGAAGGCCCGGTCCAGCAGGGGGGTGAACAGGTCGACCGGGTCGGCCTCACCCCGCAGCGCCTCGGCGGCCGCGGTGCCGCACCGCTGCACCAGCTCGACCTCCGGCTCCCCGGGCCACGCCTGTCGGGCCTGGCGCAGCAGTTCGTCGAGCTCGTCCGGTGCGTACGCGGTCAGCCCGGTGATGCGCCCGGCACTGTCGCGCCGCAGACGGTCACGCCTGGTCAGCTCGTCCAGCCATTCGTTCAGCAGCGGGCGGTAGGCGGGAAGGACCCGGCACCGCCGGACGAACTCCCCCTGCTCGACGGCGGAGCCGTGCGGGCTGTCGGGCGCGAGCTTGTGGACCGCGTCGGTCATGTAGGCCGCGCTCAGCCGGTCCAGTGCCGCGGTCTTGGCCTGGCGCTGGGCGAGGTCGCACGCGTTGAGCCGGGCACCGGCCTCTTCGCGGCCCTCCCGTACCGCCGTGGTGAACAGGTCATTGCCGGGTGCCGTGGCCCGGTGGGGAGCGATCCAGTGCCGTTGCCGCTCGAAGGGGTAGGTCGGCAGAGGGACCCGCCGGCGCCCCCCGGTCGGGTGCAGCGCCTCCCAGTCCAGGTCCACGCCCGAGGACCAGAGCCACCCGAGCGACCGGAGGAACACCACGTCGTCCGGTTCAGCCGCGGTCCGGCGCGGCAGGACCGGCTGGGCGACGCGGCCGGGGTCAGCGGCGGGATGACGCCGGGCCAGGCCGGTCAGGGTCTCGCTCGGGCCCACCTCGACGAGGACGTGATCGGTCTCCTTGAAGACCCGTTGCAGGCCGTCCGCGAACCGCACCCGTGCGCGCAGGTGCGTGACCCAGTACTGGGGGTCGGTCGCCTGCTCGTCCGTGATCCAGGTGCCGGTGACGCTGGAGAGGAAGGGAACCCGCGGTGGCCGCAGCCGGATCCCGGCGAACTCCCGGGCGAAGGGTTCGAGGACGGGTTCGACCATCGCGGAGTGGGACGCGTAGGAGATGCGCAGGACCGTCGCGTCGACGTCCCGTGCGGCAAGTGCCTCCCGCAGCTCTTCCACGGAGGCGCGGGGACCGGCCACGACGCACGAGGTGGGGTGGTTCACCACGGCGATCGACAGGTCGGGGCCGAGGAGCGGCTCCAACTCGCCGGGTTCCAGCGGGACGGCCATCATGGAGCCGCCCGGGAGCTCCGCCAGCAGCCGCCCGCGGGCCACCACCAGGGAGAGCGCGTCCTCGAGCGTGAAGACCCCGGCGAGGGCCGCGGCGGCGTACTCTCCGAAGCTGTGCCCGACTCCGGCCGCCATGGGCACACCCAGGCGCATCAGTGTCCTGGCGAGCGCGTACTGCACGACGAACAAGGCGGGCTGTGCGTTGCTGGTGCGGGTCAGTGCCGCGTCGTACTCGTCGACACGGCTCTCGTCCTGCGGATGGATCAGCGCACGCAGGTCGAGGCCGTGCCGGGAGCGCAGCAGATCGAAGCACCGGTTGGCTTCCTCACGGTAGGTGCTGTGGGTCGCGTAGAGCCTTCGTGCCATGCCGACGTGCTGTGAGCCCTGTCCGCTGAACATGAAGGCCACCTGGCGGCCTTCCAGGAAGGCCGGGCCCGGCTGTGCCGACAGGGACGCGCTCAGCGCCCGGACCGCCTCGTCGACGGTGCCGGCCACGACGGCCCGCCGGTGGGCGAAGGCCCGGCGGCCGCCTTGCAGGGTGTACGCGATGTCGGCGACCCCGAACTCCTGGCCCTGGCGTAGGTGGTCCCGCAGCTCTTCGGTACGCCGGTCGAGCGCCGCCGCGGTGCGCGCGGACAGTGGCAGGAGCTGCGGTGCGGTGCCGGGCGCCGTCCGCCGGACGGCGGGTGCTTCTTCGAGTACGACGTGTGCGTTCGTACCGCCGATGCCGAACGAGCTCACACCGGCACGGCGTGGCGCTGTGCCGGTGTCCCACGCGGTGGCGGTCGTGTTGACATGGAACGGGCCGGTCGTGAAGTCGATGGCCGGGTTCGGCCGCTCGAAGTGCAGGCTGGGCGGGATCGTCTTGTTCTTCAGTGCCAGGACCGTCTTGATCAGTCCGGCGACTCCGGCCGCGGCGTCGAGGTGGCCTATGTTGGTCTTCACCGAGCCGAGGGCGCAGTAGCCCGTCTTGTCCGCGCCCGCGTTGTCCGTGCCCGCGTTGTCCGTGCCCGCTCGGAACGCGTCGGTGAGTGCGGCGATCTCGATGGGGTCGCCCAGTGCGGTGCCGGTGCCGTGTGTTTCGACGTAGGTAATGGTCTCGGGGCTGAATCCGGCTAATGCCTGGGCTTCACGGATGACCGCCGACTGGCCGTCGACGCTCGGCGCCGCGTAACCCGCCTTCGACGACCCGTCGTTATTGACGGCCGCTCCCTTGATCACAGCATGGATGTGGTCACCGTCGGCGAGCGCGTCCTCGAGCCGTTTCAGCAGGACGACACCGGCGCCGCTGCCGATGACCGTGCCGTCCGCCGACGCGTCGAAGGCGCGGCACTGCCCGGTACGCGAGAAGATGCTGCCTTCTTGATGGAGATAGCCGGCTTGGGGTGTCCGGATGGACACACCGCCCGCGAGCGCCATATCGGATTCCTGCGACAACAGGGACTGACAGGCCTGGGCGACGGCGACAAGGGAGGTCGAACAGGCGGTCTGTACCGTCATACTGGGACCGGTGAGTCCCAGTTTGTACGAGACACGCGTGGCAAGGGTATCGCTCTCATTGCCGAGAAGGGTGCGCTGTAACGCCCCTGGTTCCAGGAATTCAGGATGGCTGGCGACATTGCGCAGGAAATAGCTGTTCCAGCCAGATCCCGCATAGACGCTCACCGGGCCGGGAACGGCCTTCGGGTCGTAGCCGGCATCCTCGAAAGCCGTCCAGACGCATTCCAGGAAGAGCCGGTGCTGGGGGTCGAGCACCGCCGCCTCGCCGGGACTCATGCCGAAAAATGCGGCATCGAAGAGATCGCTGCCGTCCAGAACACCGTGCGCGGGGACGTAGTCGGGGTCCGTGAGCAACTGCGGATCCTCACCGGCGGCGATCAGGGTTCGTTCGTCCAGGCGGACTACCGCCTCGGTACCGGATTCCAGCAGGCGCCAGTACTCGTCGGGCCCATCGGCACCCGGAAATCGACAGGACATGCCGATGACCGCGATTCCATCGATCGAATTCACAGACGATACTCCTGACAGATCCATTGCTCATGCAGCCGTCACGGCACACAGAGCCGTCGTGCGACTCTGCGCGGACAGAACCCCCGTCACCTGCGGTTTCCGGAGGTGGACAGCCTGACGGGATGCGAGGACGACATGATCAGGTGATGGCGGTACGCCGTCGGCAGCCGGCCGTGCGGTGTCGAGCAGCGATCCCCGGGGGAAGCGGCGAAAACCCTGCGGGAAAAATGAAGGAGATTCAGCGACGGCATTCAGCAGCGGCAGCACTTCGGCACCCGCACGATCACTCAGGCGACGGTGCCACGCCATGCATGAAAGCGCACGCCTCATGAATCTCAGCAAGACATAGCGTCAACAATGTCCGCAACTGATGGAAATCTCACTCCGTCTCTTCGTGCAATGCTGATGAACTTCGCAGTCATGGATTGCCATATAGCGGTCGGCGATGACAAGATCACGTCCTGGTATGCCGGTTGCACTACTGAGAGACTGACTGAACCGCTGGGCCCGTGATGTACCGGGCCGGTCACTAGGATAGACCGCTGACCGGCCGATGACCTGGTACAGATCCCAGCATGGCCGAAACCACCCGGTGCACAGGACACGTAACCGCACGAAGAACCGGAGGGCACGCATCCACGAAGCCCGGCACCCGGGCAGCATTGGCTGAAACGTGATTGATACACGCATCCGGCACCGCAGACACGACCGAGCATGGCGCGCCTTCTGGAGCGGATCCGTAGGCCGCGCCGGCTGGAGGGATCCGGACATGGGATACATGAGACGGGCAGGCGGTGTGGTTTCCTGCCTCATCTTCTTACTCTCGACCGCACAGGTCGGGCACGCAGATTCCGTTCGCCGAAGTGACAGCAGGCCCATCGCGACGATCCGGTACACCGAGCACGGGATACCGCACATCACCGCCCTGGATCACCGAGGGCTCGGCTACGGATTCGGTTACGCCAGTGCCACGGACAACGTGTGCACACTCGCCGAGACGTATATGACGCTCGATGCGCAGCGCTCCCGGTTCCTCGGCCCGAAGGCGCCGGCCGCGCCTGGTGTGACCACCGCGGAAAACAGCCTCAACAGTGATCTGCATTTCCAGCGGATCAACGCCGGCTCTGTGGTCGACGCGTACGCGAAGGTCGCGCCTCGGCCGATCCGCCAGTTGGTCCGTGGATATACCGAGGGTTACAACCGTTTCGTGCGGAGCGACCGAATTCGTGATCCGGCGTGCGCCAAAGCGCCCTGGGTCCGTCCCATCACCGAGCGGGACGTCTACCGGTACATGCACGCGATCGCGCTCCTCGACGGCAGCGGTGCGCGCATCGACGATCTGGTGAGCGCCCGTCCGCCCGCCGGGCCACGGGCCGGGACCACGGCGACGGCCACGGCGACCGCCCTGGTGAAGGGCGTCCGTTCCGGCGGCCAGGGCAACGGCAGCAACGCGATCGCGGCAGGAGCCGCGGCCACGACGTCCGGTACGAGCGTTCTGCTGGCCAACCCGCACTTCCCGTGGCGTGGTGCGCTGAGGTTCTGGCAGAGTCACCTCACGATTCCGGGCGAACTCGATGTGTCCGGCGCGAGCCTGCCAGGACTTCCTGTCGTTCTGATCGGCCACAACGCCGACGTGGCGTGGAGTCATACGGTGTCCACCGCGGCGACCACCGGGCTGTTCGAGGTGCCCACCGTGCCCGGATCGCCGACCCGGTACCTGGTCGACGGCGCACCGGTGAAGATGACCCCGCACAGGGTGTCGGTCAAGGTGCGCAAGTCCGACGGTTCGCTGGGAACGGTCAGGCGCACGCTGTGGTCGACCCGGTACGGCCCTGTGATCAGCGGCCTGTCCGGTGCCCCGCTGCCCTGGGGGAAGTCAGCGTATGTACTGCGCGACGCCAACTTCACCAATCTGCGCCTGCTGGAGGTGTGGCTCGGCATGGCCAAGGCGCGCTCGGTCGCGGACATCCAGGCGGTGCTGTCCCGCACGCTCGGCGTCCCGTGGACCAACACCGTGGCAACGGACCGAGCAGGGCGGGCGCTGTACACGGACACGCAGGTCGTGCCGCACATCACGGACGAACACGCGGCCCGCTGCAACACCCCGCTGGGCGCGGAGGTCTTCGCGCGGACCGGGGTGGCCGTTCTGGACGGATCGCGCAGTTCCTGCGCCTGGGGAACGGACCGGGACGCCCGCGAGCCGGGACTGCTCGGCCCGGGCCGACTGCCGACGCTCACCCGCCACGACTTCGTGGCCAACGCGAACAACGCTCCCTGGCTCGCCAATCCGGCGGCGCCACTGACGACGTATCCCCGGGTGGTCGGCGCTGTCGCGGCAGAACCCTCGATGCGTGCGCAGCAGACACTGCACACCGTGCAGCGCCGCGTGGCCGGCACGGACGGGTTGCGCGGCAAAGGGTTCTCCGCCGAGACCATGCGGGAGGCGCTGTTCGCCGACCGGAGCAGGGTCGCCGAGATCAGCAGGGCGGAACTCCTCCGGATGTGCGCGGCGTTCCCCGACGGCAAGGCGCCGTCGCACAAGGGCCCGGTGGACGTGAGCGACGGCTGCTCGGCTCTCGCCCGGTGGAACGGCGACTACCGGCTGAGCAGCGAAGGAGCGCTGCTGTTCAACAGATTCGCGCTGAAGCTGAGTTCCGTGCCCGGCGGTCCCTGGCGCGTCCCCTTCGACCGCACCAGGCCGCTCACCACCCCCCACACCCTTGCGATCGAGCGTCCAGAGGTGCGGCTCGCCTTCGGAGACGCGGCGCGGGACCTCGCGGCGGCCGGCGTGGCACAGGATGCGCCGCTTGGTGAGAACCAGTACCTGACCCGTAAGGGCAGCCGCATACCCATCCACGGCGCTCCGCACGAACTCGGCGTCCTCAACGTGATCAACTCCGTCTGGGGACGAGGGGGCAACACAGACGTCGTGCACGGCTCGAGCTTCATCCAGGTCGTCGAGTTCGGCAGGAAGGCCGGACCCCGGTCCTACTCCCTGCTGACGTACTCCCAGACCGCCAACCCGAGATCGCCGTACTACGACGACCAGACCGCTCTGTACTCCAGAGGGACATGGGTGCGTGAACGGTTCACCGAGCACGAGATCCGCTCCTCGCCGGAGCTGAGGACCGTCCGTCTATCCGGCTCCACGAGGTGAGCCGCGAGGGGAGCAAGGCCAATGTCGTCTGAGGAAAAGATGTCGTCTGAGGAAAAGCGGTCGACCGCGCAAGAGTTGTCGTCCGACAAGACGCCGCTCGGGCAGAATCCGACCGACCACGATCCGGAGTCCACCCGTGCGGGAGCGACTCCTTGGCTCAAACCACTCACGGACGGCCATGGCAGGGCCACGCTGTTCGTGCTTCCGGGCGCCGGCGCCTGGCCCAGCAGCTACCGGAAGTGGCAGAGCCTGATACCCGCCGGCCTCGACGTCACCGTTGTCCACACCCCCGGGCGCGAGGACCGCATCTCGGAAGAGCCCTATACGGACGTGTCCCCCCTCGCGGACCGGATCGCCAAGCACCTCACGCACCTCATCGGTCACGCGGACCGTCCCTACGGGATCTTCGGGCACAGCACGGGCGCCTTGATCGGTCGCGAAGTGCTGAAACGCGTCGCTTCTCCCGCATCGCGTCTGCTCGCCGTCGCGGCTTCCCCCACCCCCGAGCTGCTCCGCATCGCCCCTGCCGACAGCAGCGACGACGACCTCCTGGGCGCCATGGCCAGGTGGCAGGGCACGCCGCGGGAGATTCTCGCCGATCCCGAGATAGCCGCGGCGTTTCTGGCACCGCTGCGTGCGGATCTCGCGGTGGCCACCAGTTGCCGCAAGCCGCTGGCCGAGGACGAGGTGCTGGACGTGCCGATCATCGGTTTCGCGGGTACGGCCGACGAAGGCACCCCGACCGAGGCCGTGGCCGCCTGGAAGGACTGGACATCGGGTCCGTTCGACCTCCATGTGCTCGACGGCGGCCACTTCTTTCCGCTGACCGCCGGTGAGGAGATCCTCGGGACCATCGCGGAAAGACTGCTCCCGTAGCGCAGTCGAGCCCTTTGAGCGTCGTCACTGACGGGCTTCCGGCGCCTGCCCGGGCAGGCGCCGGACAGGGACGCGGTCCGAATGCGCGCACGCGGACGTCGGGCGTGCACCCGCCGCGAGCAGGACCGCCTCCACTCTCTGATCCATAACTCCGCGGCGCCGCGGTCGAGGAGGGCTGCGCAGCCCTCTGCATGCACGCCGGGAGCCACGCCACGGCCCGTCCGCAGCGCTTCGCCATCCACACGCCACGCTGCCGACACAACCGCAGGTTGTTGCCGACCGTCGTCAAGGTTGTTTGATCGCGCACTCCGAGGGTGGTGGGATCGCCGCATGTCCACTCGCACAGACCACGTCATGTACGTACAGACACCGGAATTCGCGCGCCACGTGGAGCGCATAGCGGAAGTCACCGAAGCGACGTCCCGGCTGAACGTGCTGCCGTTCAGCGACACCGAAGCCCGTGCCGAACTACTTTCCGTTGTGTTCGGCGGCCCGCTCCCCAAGTCGGTGACGATCTACCCGCCGTTCTTCACCGAGTACGGGCTGAACACGGCGTTCGGGGAGAACGTCTTCGTGAACCAGGGGTGCACGTTCATGGACAAGGGCGGCATCCGCATCGGCGACGGTGTCATGATCGCTCCGAAGGTGAGCCTCATCACCGGGGGCCACCCCCTGCCCCTCGCGGAGCGCCGCGAGTACCTGTCCTTCGCCCCGATCGTCGTCGAGGCCGACGTGTGGATCGGGACGGCTGCCGTGGTCCTCCAGGGAGTGACCATCGGCGCCGGTGCCGTGGTCGCCGCCGGCGCGGTGGTGACGCGCGATGTCCCCGCCCGCAGCCTGGTCGCGGGAGTTCCCGCCCGCGTGGTCAAGACGTTCGACTGAACCGGGCCGGGCCGCCGGTGCGGCGCGGGGACCACGCGATCGGGGCGGACCGCGCGAGCGGCGAACTCCCCGCGGGGCCCGGCCGTGCGGCGGGCTCCGCGGGCTCACGCCTCCACGGTCGGCCGCCGCTCCCTGCCGCTCTGGCCGCGCAGCCTGCGGCGCAGCGCCGCGAGCCGCGGGTGGCGTTCGGCCAGCTCCACCGAGTGGCGGTCCAGCTCCTGCATGAGGCGCTCGGTGCGCTTGTCGAGGTCCAGCTCGTCGAGGATCCGGTCGACCTCGGCGAGCAGCGCGCCGTGCAACTGCCACTGCCGGGGGTGTTCCTGTACGTCTTCGAGGAGCATGTCCGCGACCCGGTCACGGGTGGCGCGGCTCGCGGCCAGGGCGGCGGTCAGCCGCTCCTCGGCGTGTTCCGCGTTGGCGGCCACCTGGGTGGTGATGAGCCGGGCGAAGCTCTCGATGGCGTCGGCGAGCTGCTCGAACAGCTCCTGGAGGGCGGCCGACACGTCCGGCGGGAACAGCGACTCCTCCGCGCGGAACTTCGCCAGGTCGGTCAGGCTGCGGGTCAGCACCCGCAGCACGACCGCGCAGATCTCCAGGGTGTCCAGACCCGTCCGCAGCACCACCCGGGACAGCAGCCCCTCCCGTACGCGCGGGTTCATCCGCAGGCTCTCCTCCGCCTGCCGCAGCGAGGCGTCGACCTCCACGATGTCGTGGTCGAGCCGCCGCGCCTCGTGCAGCCGGGCGGCCGCGTGCGGGAAGGGGAGGTGACCCCCGGCGATCTCCGCCCCTATGGTGCGGAACATCCCGCCCATCCCGCGGGCCAGGCCGTCGATGGACGCCCCCGCCGACTGCGTCCACACCGGGGGCGCGAACAGCAGGTTGAACAGCAGGCCGACCCCGGCCCCGATCAGCGTCTCCAGGACGCGGTGCCAGGCCGCCGACGTGGCCTGGGAGACCCCCAGGACCAGCATCGCGCTGATCGCCACCTCGGGCACGAACTCGTTCACCCGTACGAACCGGCCGATGATCAGCGAGGTGAAGATCGTCAGCCCCAGGCTCCACCAGGTCAGCCCCACCAGGGTGGTGAAGCCGATGGCGATGAGGACACCGACGACGACGGAGTTCACGCGCCGGATGCCGGTGGTGAGGGTCGCGTACAGGGTGACCTGGACGACCAGGAGCGCGGTGAGCGGGGCCGTCAGGGGGGCGGGTTGCGCGGGCAGGACCATCAGGGCGACGCCGAAGGAGATCACGGCGGCGGCCGTGGAGCGCAGCGTCTGCGCCGCGACGGGTTCGGTGGTCCGCCGCACCAGTTTGATCACGGGTGCTGATACATCTGGCATCCCTTTCACGTGCCCGATCATGATCCTCTCATCACACTTCAGCCCCAGGAACCCCACAGACGCCGTCCCGCACCGCCCGTCACGCGGTACGGCCGCCGCACCCCACTCCGCGCTCCCCCGGCGGCGACCGCGCGCGTCCCGGGCCCCGGGCCGCCACCCGGAATGCCCACACGAGCGGCGGCCCCGGTGGCACGCCACGGGTTCCGGCCGTAGAAAAGTCCTGCGGACGCGGGACGCCTCACCTGGGTGGGGCCGGGCGACCGCACCACGTCCGGCCCCCTCCGGAACCCTCGGGCGGTGCCGACGGCCGGACCGAGCCCCGGGCAGGTGCGCGTGATCATCACTGTCGTCGTAGCGGCGCTGGCCCTGGTCGTGGGCGTGGTCGGGCACTGGGTGCTCCGGGGCCGCCTGGAGGCCGACGAGACGCCCGCGCTGACGGTGCGCGACTTCGTGCTTCCGCTGCAGACCCTGACGGTGTTCGTCCTGGCCTTCGTCCTGGTGACCGCCTCGGCGTCGAACGGGAAGGCGGACCAGGCGGCGCGCGACGAGGCGGGCGTGGTGGACCACCTCTACGAAGTGGCCGAGTACGCCCCCGCTCCCCAGCGGCAACGCCTCCAGGGCGACATCGTCTGCTACGCCCGCGCCGTACGCGCCCACGAGTGGCCGGCCATGGCGGACGGCCACGGTGCGCGGCAGCCCGGTGTCTGGACCACCGATCTGCGGGCCGCCCTGAAGCAGATGCAGGACGACTCCGCCTTCGGCATGCTGGTCTCCTCCGACCGGGACCGCTCGGAGGCCCGGCAGACGCGCATCGCCGAGTCCACCCCCGCCATCCCGGGCGCCGTGTACTGGCTGATGCTCGCCGCCCTGGCCTTCCTCGTGCTGACGCTGGCACTGTGCCTGCCGCGCAAGAACACCGCCCTGGTCACCGCGGGCCTGGTCGCCCTGACCGCGCTCCTCGCGTCCGTCCTGCTCGTCATCCGGGACGTCGAGCGGCCCTTCAGCGGCGTCATCACCATCGCGCCGACCGCCATGGCCGCGGTCGAGGCCGACATCACCGACGACTACGCCGCCGCCTACGGCAGGACCAAGCTGCCCTGCACCGACGACGGCACGCGCGCACCCGCCTGACACGCCTCGGCGTCCGGCCGGAACCGCAGCCGTACGGCGCGGCTCGACAGGCCCGGGCGGCCGTGTCTAGGATCCCGGCAGCATCGCGTGCCGGTCACCGTCCGGGTGAGGCATGGAGGTGCGGGAGATGCCCGCGGAGGCATTCCTTGTCCGTTCAGCTCAACCACACGATCGTCCACGCCCGGGACAACCGGGAGTCCGCCGACTTCTTCGCGGACCTGCTGGGACTCGCCGTCACGCAGGAGTGGGGCCCGTTCATCGCGGTCGCCCTCGGCAACGACGTCACCCTCGACTTCGCCACGGTCCCCGCGGACCACATCGCGCCGCAGCACTACGCGTTCCTGGTCTCCGAGGCGGAGTTCGACGCGGCGTACGAGAAGATCACGGCCCGCGGCCTCGACCACTGGGCCGACCCGCACGGCAAGCGGCCCGGCGAGATCAACCGCAACGACGGCGGCAAGGGCGTCTACTTCACCGACCCCTCGGGCCACTACATGGAGTTGCTCACGGTGCCGTACGGCGGCTGGCCGCAGCGCTAGGCCCTGCCTTCCCAGGGCACGGAAGCCCGTGCGGAGCAAGTCGGTGAGGCTTTTCAGGACACGATTGCCCGAATCCTTCGGAGCTCGTGAGCAGGAGGAAGGCTTCCGCACGGGCACACGGCAGGTGTCCGTGGGGCGGGGGTGTGCAGTTGTCGGTCTGAGAGGTGCCGACAGCTCAGCCTCACCGGTACCCATGCTGGCGGAATCTCGACGGTGCCTGGTCGTCCGCCTGCGGTGTCTTGGCGGAGGTGGGCACCATGCGGAGAAACGGGAGGCGCCGCCCCTCGGTTCGGGCCGTCCCCGGTCTTGACCCGAGTCTCCGCTCTCGACCCAAGTCTCCGCCGCAGGCGATTGGCGAACAGGATGCTGGTGAGGAAGAACCCAGGTTGTCAGGAGCGTGGATACTCCCGATTGATCACCTGGACGGTCGGCATCGTGCTCACCGCGTTTCTGGCAACCTCGTGCGGAGGCCGCTCGACCGAGCACGATCCGGACAGTCAGGCTCTGTACGGCCAAGAGATCATCAAGAGCCGCAAAGAGATGTTCGACGGTCGCGTCACCTATACCGAACTGGGTTCTGTGAAGGTAGGCAGGTCCCTCGAGTTCGAGGCCAGCCTGAGGGGTTTTCGGCTGGCCAAGCCCCACGAGCGGCACGCACCCGGAAGTCGTCGTCGTACAGGGAGGACGCTCGTCGGTACGCTCATGGGCGTCAAGCTGCACTGCAGCGGTGCCGGTGTCCGATGTACGGCGCTTTCCTCCGAACGGCAGAACGTGCTGACGCCGGACGACGTGGCGGAGTGGCAGTGGGCGGTGAAACCCACCAGGACGGGCACGATGACTCTCGCCCTGACCGTTACGGCGTACTACCGCGACACGAGAAACGTCCTCTTCGAGAAGCCACCGTTCAGTCAGGAAGTCCACGTCGGTACTACGGCCTCACACGCCGCCCAAGGGGCCGCCTCCGACATGGGCGCGGTGGTGACCTTCTTGGCCGCTCTCCTGGGGCTGGGCGTCGCCTGCGCGACCATCGCGGATTTCTGGCAGCGTCGCACCGCCGGAAAGAAGCAAGGCGACGGGAAGAAGAAGAGCCCCCCGCAAAGGCCGCGGTACCACAGTCCTGTCAGGGTACGCCGCCGCAACCGGCGTTGACCGTCGGTCAGGGCCCCGGCGGGGTGCTTCCGCGGCCGGTGCTGTCGTGCGGACGGCACGGTCCCGGCGGCCGCCGAACTCGCCGTGGGGCTCGTCCGGCCGGCCGCGGGTCCGTCACTTCTTGCAGGACGAGTACGTGTTGAGGTCGTGCGGGTTGGGCTTGAAGCGGTTCTCCCAGTCGGCCGGGTAGGCGTCCACCAAGGCCGGCAGCTGGACCTTGACGTCGCCGGCCCACTCCTCGACGAGGTAGGTGCGCAGGGCGCGCAGCAGCTTGCGGCAGTCGTCGGCGTGCCCCTTCTGGAGCCCGATGCCGTACCGGTTGGTGAGCCCGAAGGAGACGTCGGGTACCACGCGCAGCGGCACCTTGCTGCGCCGCTGCTGCTGCGCGTAACCGAACAGCAGCGCCTCGTCGGAGAACACGGCGTCCACGCTGCCCTGCTGCAGCTTGCGCACGCAGGTGGAGAAGTCCCGTTCCTCGTGGAACGTGGCCCCGGGCGGCAGGTCGGCGGTGGACGACGTCGACTTCTCGGCGCTGCAGAGCAGCTTGTTCCGTACGTCCTGCTCGCTCTTGATGCCGTCGTAGTCCTCGCGCACCAGGAAGCCCTGCCGCGTCATCAGGTAGGGGCCGACGAAGTCGACCAGCTTCTGGCGCTCCGGCGTGATGGAGTACACCGAGATCACCAGGTCGGCGGCGCCCTCGCGCAGCTCCTGCTCGCGCGCGTCGATCGTCACGTCCTGGAACTTGGGGGTGAAGCCGACCTCCTCACCCAGGTAGGAGGCGATGTCGACGTCGAGGCCGCGGTTGGTGCGCTGGGCGTGCAGGCTGAAGCCCGGGTGGTCGAAGGAGGTGCCGACGTGGACGACGCCGGTGAGGACGGACTCGCCGTCCCCGTCCTTGCCGTCCGGGGCACAGGCCATGGGGGCCGCGAGCAGGGTGGCGATGGCTGCCACGGCGAGCGCGGAGCGCCGGGTGGACCGGCGGCACGGGTGCGTCATGGGTTCCCTAGTCGAGGCGGGCCGAGTCGACCGACAGGTTGAGCCGGCAGTTGCGCTCCGCCCGCACCGCGACGGTGAGGCGGATGTCCTTGCGGTCCGCGCCCAGGTCGAAGGTGAACGTCTCGTCCGACGGGCGGGTCTGCGGGGTGATGCGCGCGCCCCGGGAGTGGGGGGTGACCGTCAGCGTGCTGGCGGGGGCGCAGACGGGTGAGGCCGGGTCGAACTCGGTCACCGTGAAGGTGACGGTCAGCCGGGACTTGGCGCGGTCGGCGTGCGCCGAGGCGGTCACGACGTCGCGGTCCTCCACCGGGCCGTCGAGCTTGAGCGAGAGGTCGTTGGTGAGGTCGACCGGCCGGGACTCCAGGTACGTTTTCACGCCGAGGGCGGGAAGGCCCACGAGCAGGACGGCCAGAGGGGTCACGGCGAGGATCAGCGGCGGCCACAGAGGCTGCCCGTCACCGTCCTGGCCGTCACCGCGTTGCCCGTCACCGTGCTCGCCGTCACCGTGTTGCCCGTCGCCGTGCTGCCCGCGGCCGCGTTGCCCGTCACCGTGTTGCCCGTCGCCTTGCTGGCCGCGGCCGCGGATGAGCGGCAGCATGGCTCCCGCGAAGGCGAGCAGCGCACCCGCTGTCACCCCGACGACGGTGACGTCACCGCCGAGCGCGTACCAGAGCGCGCCCGCTCCCAGGATCACCACCAGGTTGGCGAGGATCATCAGGGCGAGCACCCAGGTGTTGTCCCTCAGCAGTGCCCGGACGCGGTCCGCGGCACGCGCCAGCGCTCCTGGAGCCGGGGGCGGGTCGGGGCCCTCGGGGCGCGCCGGAGGGGGCGAGGGGCGCCCCGGCGGTTCCTCGTCCACGTCGGCTGTCACGCGGGTCAGCATAGGGCGGCTCCGGCGCGCCAACTGCCCTTGCGCGCGCGGTTGTTGAGCTGTGATGTGCACTCCGCAGCCTGCTGTACAGGGGTGCGTCCCGCACGGCGCGGCGTCAGGTCACCGCCCGGCACGGCACCTCACCGCCCGGCACCGCACCGCGGGCGGAGAGGGCGGCGCCACTCCCGCGGGCGGGGTCCCGTGTGCAGAAATGGCTGGCTGGGGCTCTGCGGCCTGTGGTTCCATGCGGCGGTGACCGAAAAGAGCTGCGCCACCGCCGCGGAGGGGCCGACCGTACGCGTCAGGCCGAGGACCGATGACGACCTCACCGCGTGCGTGCATGTCCTCGCGGACGTCCACCGCCGTGACGGCTACCCGGTGAACTGGCCCGCGCGGCCCGCCGATTGGCTGTCCCCCGCTTCCCTGGTGGGAGCCTGGGTCGCCGAACTCGACGGGCGCGTCGTCGGACATGTCGTCCTCGCCCGCAGCGGCGAAGGGGACCTGGCCCCCGGCCTGTGGAGCGAACGGCACGGGGGCGCACCGGAGTCGACGTCACCGGTCAACCGGCTCTTCGTCGCCCCGCAGGCCCGGGGGCACGGGGTCGGCGCCCTGCTCATCGGCCGCGCGGTGGAGGAAGCACGGCGCCAGGGACTGCACCCGGTCCTCGACGTCGTGGCCTCCGACACCGCCGCGACCGCCCTGTACGAGCGGCTCGGGTGGGAGCGGCTGGCCACGGTCAGCCAGCGGTGGAGCCCGACGCAGTCGGTGACCGTCCACTGCTACGCGGCTCCGGCGTGACCCCCTCTGTGGCCCCCTCTGTGACCCACGCGGACCTTCAGTCGAGGCAGAACTCGTTGCCCTCGATGTCCTGCATCACGATGCACGCGTCGTGGCCGTCGTACAGGAGCCGCTCGCGCACCGCGCCGAGCGGCACCAGCCGCGCGCACTCGGCCTCCAGCGCGGCGAGGCGCTCCTCACCCACGAGTCCGGTGCCGACCCGCACGTCGAGGTGCACCCGGTTCTTGACGACCTTGCCCTCGGGGACGCGCTGGAAGTACAGCCGCGGACCGGCACCCGAGGGGTCGACGCAGGCGAACCACGCGTCCTGCTCCTCCGGCGGCTGGGACCCCTTGTACGCGTCCCACGTGGCGAACCCCTCCGGGGGCGGCGGTACGACGTACCCCAGCACCTCGCACCAGAAACGCGCGAGCCGCTCCGGTTCCGCGCAGTCGAAGGTGACCTGTACCTGCCTGATCGTTGCCATCGGCGCACCCTAACAGGGGGTTTCCTTCCGCCCCTCAGGCGCCTCAGGCGCCTCAGGCGCCTCAGGTGAGGATGACGACCAGCATCCCGATCGCCATGACCAGGACGACGACCCCGATGCCACGCGTCATCGCGTAACCGGCCTTCGTGGGCTCGGTGGCGTCGTAGTCCTTGACGAAAGGCGCCTGGAGCGGGCGATTCACCTTCCACAGCAACTGTGGTCGCACGACCTGGACCAACGCCATCACGATGAACAAACACAACAGCACCACGCTCACGAGAACCCTCCTCCGCACGCCGGACGTCCGCGTCGCCGTGCCTGTCTCTCGGACCATCACCTACGCCGACGGTCTCGACGCACGTACAGCGTGAGAACAGCGGCGAAAACCACCGCGGCGACCCCCACCAGCTCCGCTTGAAGGAGCGGGTCCCCGGTCACCGTGGTGTTCCGGGTGCCCCGGGGCCCTCAGTTGAAGCACACGTCCACACCCGACCGCGCGCTTCACGCCAGTGGGCTCGGGGGCCCCAGCGGAAGTGGGTGCCCCCGAGCCCGAGCCCGAGCCCGAGCCCGAGCCCGCGAAGGGTGGCTCTCAGCACAGGTGCCGGACGTACACGTCGTCCCTCTGTTCCGGGTGGTCGGGGACCAGGTTCGTGGAGTCCGAGGTGAAGGCCACCAGGCAGCCGCCCCGTGCCGGAACCGGGGCGCTCACGCCGTGGGAGGGGAAGCCGCCGTCCAGGGCGACGGTGACGCGGCGGGTCGCCTCGGGGTCCTGCCGTCGCAGGTCGCGCAGGTAGGCCGCGTGGCGGCAGTCCGGTTCGCCGGTGGCGCAGGCGGCCGTGGTGTAGGCCACGTACCGGCCCTCAGGGCTGATCCGCGGCGACCGGGCGGCCTTGTCGAGCGGTCCGCCGCCGGGGGCCGTGCTCGCGAGCACGGTGCGCCCGGTGCGCAGGTCGTGCACGAAGACCTCCCACAGCGCGAAGGGGTGCCGGGCGGGCAGGCCGTCGCGGTTGGTGACGTACGCGACGTAACGCCCGTCCGCGCTCAGGGACGGCTCGCCGTACCACTCGCTGACCGGCTTCGGGTCGCCCGGCGTGTGGTTGACGTGGTGCAGGCGGCCCGTGCGGCGGTCGCGGACGTACACGGCGCTCGCCCTGTTCACCCGGTCGTGGTCGTAGACCCGGAAGGCCACGTGGCGTCCGTCCGCGCTGAGCGACACGTCGCTGAGGAGCGGCCCCGGCGGGAGGGGCTCGCTGACGGCCTCCGTGAGGCCGCGCTCGCGGTCGCGCAGGTAGAGCGTGGGGACCTGGAAGGGAGGCCTGGGGATCTCGGCGTAGCCGAGGAAGGCCGCGTACCGGCCGTCCCCGCTGAGCGCGGCGAGGCTGGACCGCTGGAACGGCTGGCCGTCCGGGCCGATGCCCACGAACTCGGTGCGGTGGGTGCGCAGGTCGCGGACGTACGCGTAGCCGCCGCCGGGGGGCCGCTCCCCGGGAGCCAGCACCGGGTCGGCGGAGCTGAACCCGACGACGCGGCCGTTCCCGCTCAGCTTGCCGTTCCAGGCCCCGCGCTCGCTCGGGCGTCCGTCGTCGCCCACACCGGCGCGGGTGAGGGTGCCGGTGCGACGGTCACGGACCAGCACCTCGCCCACGCCGTTGGTGTCGCCCGGCACCAGGTTGCTCGCCTCGGAGGCGAAGACGACGTACCGGCCGTCGTCACTGGTCTCCGGCAGGAGCGAGCGCCCGTCGCCCCGCGTGCCGTCCTCGGCCGTACTGATGATCTCCGTACGCGGCGTCCGCGGGTCCGGCGGCGCCGCGGACGAGGTCGTCGCGCCGAGGAGGGAGGCCGCCGCGGACAGCGCGACCGCCGCCCCGACGGCACGTCTGCGGGTGGCCGTACGTGTTCCCTGTGCGATACGTGTTCCCTGGGCGGTACGTGTTCCCCGTGCCGTACGTGTTCCCCGTGCCGTACGAGTGCCCTGCGCCATGGGTGTCCCCTTCGCCGAAGCCGTCGAGAGCCCCCCGCCCGGGGCGGGGGCGGTGCCGCGGCCTTCGACGCAACCAGCGCCGCCAGGACGCCCGCAAGGCGGCTTTGCGCCTCGGACGCGTACGCGAGGCGCGCCGCCCATAGCCGCGTACCGGGCGCCCGGCAATCACCGGTTCGAGGGATACCGGCGGACGCGTTGACTCTGGGATCGTCGCGGACGAGGCGTGGGGCGTTTCCGGTACGTACGAAGCCCTCACAGAACGGATGACCAACGATGACATCCGAGATGACGCGATCGGCGATCAGCCGCGCCCTGCGCACGGTGGTCACCGCGGCCGTCGGCGCGTGCGCCCTCGTGGCCACGGCCGCCCCGGCCCCCGCCCGGGAGGCGGGCCCCGGAGCCGCCGCCTCCGGGTTCCTGAACCTGCACCAGTGCGCGTACTACGCGACCTCGCTCGACGACCACTTCAGCACCTTCGTGACCCCGAGCGGCGACGGCCGGTACGCCACCGGCACCGAGCGTTCCGCCACCGCCGACACCGCGGCGGAGTGCGGCCCCGGCAACGGCAACCACAACCCCGTCCCGGTCCTGCACGGCGTCCGCGCGCTGGACCTCGGCGCCGGGCGCTACCTCAACCTCCAGCAGTGCGACTACTACCGCGCCGCGAGCACCGACCACTTCACCACCCTGGTGACCCCGAGCGGCGACGGCCGGTACGCCACCGGCACGAAGGTCTCGAACACCCCCGAGACCAGGCCCGCCTGCGGCCCCGGCAACGGCAGCCACGTCCCCAACCCGGGCCTGTCCGCCGCCAGGGCGCTGGACCTGACCGCGGGACGCCACCTGAACCTGCACCAGTGCGTGTACTACTCCGAGCGGCAGGCCAGCCACCTCACGACGGTGGTGCCGGGCGCCGACTCCCGGTACACGACGGGGACGAACGTCTCCGACACCGCCGACACCAGGCCGGTGTGCGGCCCCGGCAACGGGGACCACGTGCCGGTCCCGCTGCTCTCGGCCGTCAGGAGCGTGCCGCTGGGCTGAGTTCGGCCGACGGCGGCGCCACGCGCGAGGGCCGCACCCCGGTCGCCCGGGGTGCGGCCCTCAACCGCTGTGCGCCGCCGCTTACTTGCGGATCAGCGAGCGCAGCACGTACTGCATGATGCCGCCGTTGCGGTAGTAGTCCGCCTCGCCGGGGGTGTCGATGCGGACGACCGCGTCGAACTCGACACCGGTGTCGGTGGTGACCTTCACCGTGCGCGGGGTGGTGCCCTCGTTCAGCTCCGTGACGCCCGTGATGGAGAAGGTCTCCTCACCGGTCAGGCCGAGCGACTGCGCCGAGGCGCCCTCCGGGAACTGCAGCGGCAGGACGCCCATGCCGATGAGGTTCGAGCGGTGGATGCGCTCGTACGACTCGGCGATGACGGCCTTGACACCGAGGAGCGCGGTGCCCTTGGCGGCCCAGTCGCGGGACGAGCCGGAGCCGTACTCCTTGCCCGCGAGGACGACCAGCGGGATGCCCTGGTCGATGTAGTTGCGGGAGGCGTCGTAGATGAAGGAGACCGGCCCGCCGTCCTGCGTGAAGTCGCGGGTGTAGCCGCCCTCCGTGCCCGGCGCGATCTGGTTGCGCAGGCGGATGTTGGCGAACGTACCGCGGATCATGACCTCGTGGTTGCCGCGGCGCGAGCCGTAGCTGTTGAAGTCGCGGCGCTCGACGCCGTGCTCCGTGAGGTACTTGCCCGCCGGGGTGTCGGCCTTGATGGCACCGGCCGGGGAGATGTGGTCGGTGGTGACCGAGTCGCCCAGCTTGGCCAGGACGCGGGCGCCCGGGATGTCGGAGACCGGGGTGGTCTCCATCGTCATGCCCTCGAAGTACGGGGGCTTGCGGACGTAGGTGGACTCGGCGTCCCACTCGAAGGTGTTGCCGGTCGGGATCGGCAGGGCCTGCCACTGGGCGTCGCCCGCGAAGACGTCCTGGTAGGACTTGTTGAACATGTCCTCGCCGATGGCGTTCGCCACGACGTCGTTGACCTCGGCCTCCGAGGGCCAGATGTCCTTCAGGTAGACGGGGTTGCCGTCCTGGTCGGTGCCGAGCGCCTCGGTGGTGATGTCCACCTTCATCGAGCCCGCGATGGCGTACGCGACGACCAGCGGCGGGGACGCCAGGTAGTTCATCTTGACGTCGGGGTTGATGCGGCCCTCGAAGTTCCGGTTGCCGGAGAGGACGGACGTCACGGCCAGGTCGTGGTCGTTGACGGCCTTCGAGACCTCCTCCGGCAGCGGGCCGGAGTTGCCGATGCAGGTGGTGCAGCCGTAGCCGACGAGGTTGAAGCCGACCTTGTCCAGGTACGGCGTCAGGCCCGCCTTGTCGAAGTAGTCGGTGACGACCTTCGAGCCCGGGGCGAGGGTGGTCTTGACCCACGGCTTGCGGGTCAGGCCCTTCTCGACGGCCTTCTTGGCGACCAGGGCGGCGGCGACCATCACGTACGGGTTCGACGTGTTGGTGCAGGAGGTGATCGCGGCGACGGTCACGGCGCCGTGGTCCAGCTCGTACGTCGAGCCGTCGGGGGCGGTCACGAGGACCGGGTTCGACGGGACGCCGTTCGTGGTGGCCGGGGCGTCGGAGGCCGGGAAGGACTCCTTGCCCGCCTCGTCCACGCTGTCCACGTAGTTGCGGACGTCGACCTTGAACTGCTCGGCGGCGTTGGCGAGGACGATGCGGTCCTGCGGACGCTTCGGGCCGGCGATGGAGGGGACGACCGTGGAGAGGTCCAGCTCCAGCTTCTCGGAGAAGTCCGGCTCGGCGGCCGGGTCCAGCCAGAGGCCCTGCTCCTTGGCGTACGCCTCGACGAGCGCGACCTGCTGCTCGGAGCGGCCGGTGAGCTTGAGGTACTTCAGCGTCTCGTCGTCGATTGGGAAGATCGCGGCGGTGGAGCCGAACTCCGGCGACATGTTGCCGATGGTGGCGCGGTTGGCGAGGGAGGTGGCGGCGACGCCCTCGCCGTAGAACTCGACGAACTTGCCGACGACGCCGTGCTTGCGCAGCATCTCGGTGATCGTGAGCACCAGGTCGGTGGCGGTGGTGCCGGTGGGCAGCTCGCCGGTCAGCTTGAAGCCGACGACGCGCGGGATCAGCATGGAGACCGGCTGGCCGAGCATCGCGGCCTCGGCCTCGATGCCGCCGACGCCCCAGCCGAGGACGCCGAGGCCGTTGACCATGGTGGTGTGCGAGTCGGTGCCGACCAGCGTGTCGGGGTAGGCCTGGCCGTTCCGGACCATGACCGTGCGGGCCAGGTGCTCGATGTTCACCTGGTGGACGATGCCGGTGCCGGGCGGGACGACCTTGAACTCGTCGAAGGCGGTCTGGCCCCAGCGCAGGAACTGGTAGCGCTCGCGGTTGCGGCCGTACTCCAGCTCGACGTTCTGGGCGAAGGCGTCGTTGGTGCCGAACTTGTCGGCGATGACGGAGTGGTCGATGACCAGCTCGGCCGGGGCCAGCGGGTTGATCTTCGCCGGGTCGCCGCCGAGCTCCTTCACGGCCTCGCGCATCGTGGCGAGGTCCACGACGCAGGGGACACCGGTGAAGTCCTGCATGATCACGCGGGCCGGCGTGAACTGGATCTCCTGGCTGGGCTGGGCCTGCGAGTCCCAGCCGCCGAGGGCGCGGATGTGGTCGGCCGTGATGTTGGCGCCGTCCTCGGTGCGGAGCAGGTTCTCCAGGAGCACCTTCAGGCTGTACGGCAGGCGGGCGGAGCCCTCCACCTTGTCCAGCCGGAAGATCTCGTACGACTCGTCGCCCACGCGCAGCGTGCTGCGGGCGTCGAAGCTGTTCGCCGACACGACAGTCTCCTTCATATGTGTGCGCGTTCCACCGCATCCTGCCGTCACGACTTCCCACCGATCCGCTAAGGTAGGGCTAAGTTAGGTAACCCTTACCGACAGCGGCCGGCGCCGGGGGCTGCGGTGCGCCTCGGCAGATATCTCGATGTCGAGATAACTCTAATACATCGCGCCTGCGCGCGCTGCGCCTGGCCCCTGGGCCTTGTGCGGCTTGTCGCGCTGCGCGCTCGTCCTCAAGCGCCGGACGGGCTGGATCTGCCGGCGCGGCTCGTTCGGGCGCGGGTGCCTGTCGCGCTGCGCGCTCGTCCTCAAGCGCCGGACGGGCTGGATCTGCCGGCGCGGCCTCGTCCGGGTGCGCGTCGGGTTCCGTTCGTGCGCCTGGGCGTGTGCGCCCCCGGGCTTGGGGGCGGGGCTCGCTGCGCCAAGTGGAGGAGTTGGCGGTGGCCGGGGTGCGCGGCGGCCGGGGGGCGGGCACAGTGGGGGACGGCGCCTGCCTGCGGTTCAACGGGCGGGTGGCCGGGCGCGACTGACGGGCCGGAAGCAGTCGCTCCCCCAATGGCCTACCCCAGCGCTTACCTCATCTCATATCTGAGATAGCCTCTGGCTCATGGCAGACGACTACCTCGTACGCATCGGCAAGCTCATCCGTGACGCCCGTCAGCACCGGGGCTGGACACAGTCGCAGCTCGCCGAGGCGCTCAACACCAGCCAGAGCGCCGTGAACCGCATCGAGCGCGGCAATCAGAACATCAGCCTTGAGATGATCGCCCGCATCGGCGAGGCACTGGACAGTGAAATCGTCTCGCTCGGGTACTCGGGTCCGATGCATCTGCGAGTCGTCGGCGGGCGCCGCCTCTCCGGCGCCATCGACGTCAAGACCAGCAAGAACGCCTGCGTGGCCCTGCTCTGCGGGTCCCTGCTCAACAAGGGCCGCACGGTGCTGCGCCGCGTCGCCCGCATCGAGGAGGTCTACCGCCTCCTGGAGGTCCTCAACTCCATCGGCGTGCGCACGCGTTGGATCAACGACGGCGTCGACCTGGAGATCGTGCCGCCCGCCCGGCTCGACATGGACGCCATCGACGCCGAGGCCGCGCGCCGCACCCGCTCCATCATCATGTTCCTGGGCCCGCTGCTGCACCGCATGGACCGCTTCCGGATCCCGTACGCGGGCGGCTGCGACCTCGGTACCCGCACGATCGAGCCCCACATGATCGCGCTGCGCCGCTTCGGCCTGGACATCGCCGCGACCGAGGGCCTCTACCACGCGGAGGTCGACCGCGACGTCACGCCCGACCGCCCGATCGTCCTGACCGAGCGCGGCGACACGGTGACGGAGAACGCGCTGCTGGCCGCCGCCCGCTCCGCCGGCACCACCGTCATCCGCAACGCCTCCTCCAACTACATGGTCCAGGACCTGTGCTTCTTCCTGGAGGCGCTGGGCGTCGAGGTCGAGGGCATCGGCACCACCACGCTGACCGTGCACGGCGTGCCG
The DNA here is from genome assembly GCF_030010595.1 of Streptomyces sp. CC224B. Classification (NCBI taxonomy): domain Bacteria; kingdom Bacillati; phylum Actinomycetota; class Actinomycetes; order Kitasatosporales; family Streptomycetaceae; genus Streptomyces; species Streptomyces sp. CC224B. The sequence goes on from NZ_JASCXL010000020.1 coordinate 94,985, forward strand.
GACATCGACGTGGACGTCGACTACTCCCCCTCCGAGGACCCGGTCGAGGCGATGAGCCTGCTCGCCGCCGCCGTGGTCACCGAGTCGGAGCTGACCGTCCGCCGGGTGCCGATCGAGTTCATGGAGATCGAGCTCGCGGTCCTGGAGGAGATGGGCCTCGACCACGACCGCTCGGCCGAGTACGCGGCGGACAACGGCCGCACGCGCCTGGTGGACGTGACGGTGCGCCCCTCCAAGCTGGAGGCGCCCATCGACAAGATCCACCCCATGCCGTTCCCCGGCCTGAACATCGACAACGTCCCGTTCTTCGCGGTCATCGCGGCGGCCGCGCAGGGCAAGACCCTCATCCACGACTGGGTCTACGACAACCGCGCGATCTACCTCACGGACCTGAACCGCCTCGGCGGCCGGCTCCAGCTCCTCGACCCGCACCGGGTCCTGGTGGAGGGCCCGACGCGCTGGCGCGCCGCCGAGATGATGTGCCCGCCCGCGCTGCGGCCCGCCGTGGTCGTGCTGCTCGCGATGATGGCCGCGGAGGGCACCTCGGTGCTCCGCAACGTCTACGTGATCAACCGCGGCTACGAGGACCTGGCCGAGCGCCTGAACTCGGTCGGGGCGCAGATCGAGACGTTCCGGGACATCTAGGTCCGGCTTCGCCCACCGGCCTGGAGTCCGCGCGGGACGCGGTGTGAGGGTGTGCCGTATGACACCTCGTACCGCGTCCCGCGCGGCTGCTCTGTGCGCGGCTCTCGCGCTGGTCGCCGGGTGCGACTCCGGGGAGCCCGACGGCCGGCGGGGCTCCGCCTCGCGGGCACCGGACGTCGTGCCGACCGGGAGCCGCCCGCCCGCTCAGGGCAAGGGCTCCGACGACCCGGCCGACGTCAACGGCGACGGGCACCGCGACCTGGTCGTCCAGGTGCCCGTCGGCGCCCCGCGCGGGCAGCCCAAGGAGACCCGGCTCACCGTCGTCTTCGGCTCCCCGCGCGGGCCCGACCCGGCGACCCGGACCCTCTACGACCGGCGTGACCTGGGGCTGCCCACCCTGCGGACGCGGCCGGGGAGCACCCCCGCCCCGCCCCCCGGCGACCCCACCCTCGCCGACCTGGACGACGACGGCTTCCCCGACTTCGTGTTCCGCGACGGCGTGCCGGTGGACGCGGGGGGCGCGCGGCACCGATGACCACGAGACCCGGCCCGTGGAACTCGTCGCCTGGGGCGGTCCCGGCGGCCCCCGGCGCGGGGCCCGCGCGACGGAGCTGCCGCTCCCGCCCCGCGACCGCCCGGACGGCTACGAGGCGCCGGTCATGGGCGACTTCGACGGCGACGGCCGCCACGACCTGGCGGCGCTGCGCGAGGACGGAACGGCCCTCGTCATCCGGTACGGGCCCTTCACCCGGGCCGGGGTGGCGGCGCGCACGGAGCGGCGCCCGCCCGCGGACCCGGAGGCCACCTGGTACTCCGGGCTGTACGCGGACGAGGTGAGCACCTCGGGCAGGCCGCGCGTCACCGGCCTCTTCGTGCACCACGGCACCGACGGCGAGCAGTCCGACGGCGTGTACTACGCGCCCGGGAAGGGCGGCATCGCCACCACGGGGCGCCCGGTGCGCGCGGGCAACGCGATCGCCTTCGGCGACTTCGACGGCGACGGCAGGCGGGACCTCGCGGTCGGCGACGACGGCAGCCGCAACAACGAGCCGGGGGCCACGACGGAGCCCCCCGCCGTCGACGGCTCGTACGCGGTGTACGCGGGCGACGGCTCGGTGCGCACCCACCGGCTGCCCGCCTCCCACCGGGGCCGGTTCGCGGCCGCCGACCCGGACGGGGACGGCCGCGACGGCCTCCTCGTGGCCCGCTCCGACGCGGCGGTGCTGCTCGACGGGTCCCGCGTGACGGGGCGCCTGAGCCGCAGGCCGCCCGCCCGCGTCGACGGCCGGGCGATCCGCGGGAGTGACCGGTTGACGCGGCTGCACACGGTGGCGGACTTCGACGGGGACCACCGGGACGAGATCGTCCTCGGATGGTCGTCGAGCACGCTGCTCCACCGGTACGGCGACACGCCGATCCACTGGTGGGTCGCGGACGGCATGAGCCGCGAGGACGACGTCGCCTTCGCCACGCGGAGGTTCGCACGACCGGAGTGAGGCGCACGGACGGGGTTCAGGTCTCGCGGACGAAGGCCCTGAGCGCGGCCGCGAGGCCGTCCGGGCGGTCCAGCGGGATGAGCGTGCCGCAGCCGTCCAGCTCCACCAGGCGGCCGCGCGGCAGCAGGTCGGCGAGCCTGCGGCCGTGCTCGGGCGGCATCATGCGGTCCTGCCGGCCCCACACGACCAGCGCCGGGCGGTCGTAGGCCCGCAAGGCCTCGACGGCCGCCATCATGTCGGACCGGCGCACCGACCGCAGGTAGTTGAGCAGCACCCGGCGCGCCCGCGGGTCCTTGCGCAGCGGCTCGGTCCAGCGGTCGATCAGGTCGTGCGGCACGGGCTTGTGGGCCATGACGGCGTAGCCGGTGCCGGGGACGCGGCGCAGCGGCCGCACCGCCAGCGCGTGGGCCAGGAGCGCGATGCCGCCGGGGACCCGGGAGGCCACGTCGAGGAGCTTGCCGCCGGGCCCGGGCGGGTAGTTGTCGAAAGCCTCGCAGCCCGCGATCACCAACCGGCCGACGCGCTCGGGCCGTTCGGCGACGAGCTGCTGGAGGCGCCCGCCGTCGTTCTCCACGAACACCGCCTCGTCGCCGAGGCCCAGCGCGTCCGCGAACTCGCCGACGAGCAGGGCCATTGTGCGCGGCGTGAGCGCGGCGCCCGGCTTCAGCGGCAGGCGGTGGCTGCCGTACGGCAGGGTCGGTACGAGGCAGCGGACGGCGGCGCCGAGTTCGTCCACGACGTACCGCCACACCGTGCCGTCCTGGGCGGGGCCGTGGACGAGCACCACGGGCACGCCGTCCCCGCCGCTGTCCTCGTAGGCGACGGGTCCCACGCTGAGGTCGATGTGCGGCACAGTGCTCACTCCTGACGTCGGTGTGCGTCGGCGGCGCGCGGCTATAACGATGTTATGCGGTGCTGTGCCGGTGACGTGCCCGGGGTCCTCGCGCGTCTGTGGAGTGACGGCGCAGGGGCACGAGCCGCGGCGGCGGCACGGCGGGGGAGGTCTGGGGAGTGGGCCGACGAGAGGAACGCGCGGCGGAGTTCCACGAGTTCGCGCACGCCGCGAGCCCGCGGCTGTTCCGCACGGCGCTGCTGCTGACCGGCGGCGACTGGCACGAGGCGGAGGACCTGGTGCAGACGGTGCTGGCCCGGGTGTTCGCCTCGTGGGCCCGGGTGCGGCGCGTGGACCACCGCGAGGCCTACGTCCGTACGGCCCTCGTGCGCGCCCACCTGTCGGTGCGGCGGCTGCGGCGCAGCGCGGAGCGGCCCGTGGCGGTGCTGCCGGAGGCCGCGGGACGCGACAACGACCCGGCGCTGCGGGTGACGCTGCTCCAGGCGCTCGCCCGGCTCTCGCCCAAGGACCGGGCGGTGCTCGTGCTGCGCTACTGGGAGGACCGCAGCGTCCAGCAGACGGCGCACGAACTGGGGCTGCGGGAGGGCACGGTGCGCAACCGGAGCATGGTCGCGCTGGGCAGGTTACGGGAGCTGCTGGGGGATGAGCGTGACGTTCTCACGGCGAGGTGACGGAGGGGACACGGGGTGGGGCCGGACGACGGAGCGGAGGACGCGATGAGGCTCGACGAGGACACGGCGGCCGAGGTGCTGGCCCGGGCCGTGGACGGGGTGCGGCCGCCGACGCCGCGGCTCGTGGCCGGCGCGACCCGGCGCGGGCGGCGGCGGTGGGGTGGCGGAAGACGTCCTTGGTGGTCACGGTGAGGCCCGCGCGGCGGGCGCGGGAGACGATCTGG